>JBGPSO010000054.1:0-8497 GCA_041490145.1 Atribacterota bacterium | reverse complement strand
CCATATCTAGAACGCCCTTGCATTCTATTTTCTACTCCAGTAGTATCCATAACTCCCCTAACAATATGATATCTAACTCCTGGCAAGTCTTTTACCCTTCCTCCTCTTAAAAGTACAATAGAATGCTCTTGAAGGTTATGCCCAACTCCAGGAATATAAGCAGTAACTTCCATATTATTAGTTAATCTTACTCTAGCAACTTTTCTCAAAGCTGAATTTGGCTTCTTCGGAGTTATAGTCCATACTCTTGTACATACTCCTCTTTTTAATGGACTGTTTTGCAAAGCTGGCGTATTAGATTTTTTAAATACCTTCTTTCTACATTTTCTAATTAATTGATTTATGGTAGGCATATTTTACCTTTCTTTATCTAAATTCTTTAACCTTTTAAAAAATTAAAAAATACCTTTATATTTTAGCAGTATCATTATTTGATGTCAAGCTAAATTAGTATATAGGAATAATATTTAGTAATAAAACGAAAAATGAAAAGCGCAAAATGCAAAACTATAACTCAAAATTAAAAATTGAAAGAAAAAGTTTTGAGTTTTGAATTATGGTCCTTGAATTATTGAATTATTCGTTATTTGCTCTTTTTTATCTTCATTTTTTTCTTTAAATATATTTACTTCTTTTCCTTTCTGTTCTCTCTCTACTTCTTTAAAGATTTCTTCTACTTTTTCTTCTTCCTCATGCAAAAAATCAACTTCTATTTCTCTGTATTTATTTAAACCTGTCCCGGCAGGAATAATATTGCCAATAATAACATTTTCCTTTAAACCATAAAGTTTATCCTCTTTCCCTTTAATAGAAGCATTAGTTAAAACATGAATAGTTCTCTGAAATGATGCAGCAGAAAGAAAGCTTTCGGTAGAAAGAGAAGCTTGAGTAATCCCTTGAATTATAGGCATTCCTACAGCCGGAAACTTCTTTCTTCTAATAAATCCTACATTTTCAATCATATCAAAACAGGTGACCTTATTATTTGTTCTTACTCTTATTAAATCTAAATGTTTGCTACAAATTTCTGTAGCATCATTCTTGGTTATCTTTTTACCTGCATTTATTATAATTTTACCTGTTTCTGGATCTAGAATATCTAAAGCAGCAATCTTGCCGGCTACTTTATCATAAATAAATTCTAAAGTTCTGCCTTCTAAGGAAAAATATCTTCCATCTTCTAAAGGTAAGTCACTTAATTTAGCTAATAGAACTTTTTTAATTAAATTCTTACTTATTATTTGACCTTTTGCTGCAATAATATTCCCAGTTACTGGATCTTTAATATCTTGAGCAATAGGTTGACCAATAATTTCATCTTTAACCAATTTAATGAGTCCATCTTTTATAGATATCTCCTTAACTTCTTCCCATAACTTTATCTCGTTTACCTTGGCTTTTATAATTTTATCTATCTCCGAAGAAGTAAGTTGTTTGTTCTCACTTAGCAATATTTGGGAATTTTCCGGGTCAATGATATTTTCTGCTATAATTCTCCCTTCCATTTTTTCATAGATATTTGGTCTAATACAACTGATCATTCTAATACCACTATCAACAATATCTATTGCTGTTTCTTTACTAATAATTTTATTAACATTTATTTTATAATCACCTAAAGTATCTATTTCCATTCCAGCTTTAATATTATCTTTAATTACATCAATTAAAATATTATCAGTTATTCTTTCTATAAAAGAATTTTCTCCTCTAACGATGGCATATTTCTTATTTTCTTGATCTTCAACCATTAATGTGATAAATTGATTAGTTTCAATTTTAGGTATAATTTTATTAGTGATAATTTCTCCTTTTTTTACTAATACTTCTTCTGTCTTATTATTTATCAATGAAGAGATAGCCTTTTTATTCTCTAATAATTCCCTATTTTGCTTGGCAATTTCTTTGTTTTGTTCTGCTACTTTTCTATTAGCTTTTTCAAAGTCTGATATATATACTAATTCTCCAGATAGTAATTCAGAGTCACGAGCAGATCTAACATAAATCATATTTAAACGAGCAATTTGACGAATTATTGTTTCAATATGTTTATCATTAATATTCACTCCTTGGGATCTATAGACTGCTTGTATTTCCTTTAACAAATATTCTTGAACCGCCTTAATTCCCTGAATTTTTAAAATTTCATGAGGATCAACAAACCCGATAGTTAACCTTTCTCCAGCGCTTACTTTTTGTCCCTTTTCTACTATTAATCTTAAATCAGGAGGAATATTATAGATTTTATTCTTCTCTTCAGTAATAACTTTATCTTCTTTTGGTATTTCGGGGTTAATTACCACCCTCTTCCTATTATTGTTCTCATTAACAATTTCTTCTACTACTCCATTTATTTCGCTAATTATTGCCTGTTTTTTTGGTCTTCTTACCTCAAAAAGTTGTTCCACCCGAGGAAGACCTAAAGTAATATCTTCTCCAGTTATTTTAACTCCTCCAGTATGAAAAGTTCTTAAGGTCAATTGTGTTCCTGGTTCTCCAATAGATTGAGCTGCAATAACTCCCACGGCTTCTCCAATATTTACTAATTTTCCAGTAGCCATATCTTTACCATAACACTTAGCACATACTCCATGTTCCGCTCTACAGGTTAAAACTGACCTAACTTTCACCTCTTTTATTCCCGCTTCAACGATCTTTTTAGTTTGTCCTTCATCTATTTCTTCTCCCAATTTAATTAAAACTTTCTCTGTCTTAGGATCTATCACATCTTCTTGTACTATCCTACCTATTAATCTCTCCTCTAAAGTTTCAATTATATTACCATCTTCTTGAAAAGCCCTGATAATTATTCCATCATTTGTACCACAGTCTTCTTCCCTAATAATTGCATCTTGAGCAACATCGACTAGCCTCCTAGTTAAATATCCTGATTTTGAAGTTCTAAGAGCAGTGTCTGCTAATCCTTTTCGAGCTCCATGGGTAGAAATGAAATATTCTAACACTGATAAACCATCTCTAAAGTTAGATCTAATAGGGAATTCAATAATCTTTCCCGATGGGTCAGCCATTAAACCTCGCATGCCAGCTAATTGGCCAATCTGACGTTTACTTCCTCGAGCTCCAGAATCAGCCATAATGTATAAAGGATTAAATTTACTTAAATTTCTCAAAATAGCATCAACAACTTCATTAGCAGCCTTAGTCCAGGCATTTATAATTTTTTGTTCTCTCTCATCATCCATAATTAATCCATAATTATATTGTTCTTGAATTTTATCTACTTCCTTTTCGGCCACCTCTAATATCTTATTTTTTTCGGAAGGTATTGCTAAATCAACTACTCCTATAGAAATCCCGGAAGAAGTAGCAAAATTAAAGCCTAATTTTTTAATCTTATCTAAAATTTCAACAGTTAATTCTGCTCCATATTTTCGGTAAATAAAAGATATGATCTTTTCTACAGATTTTTTATTTATAGTTAAATTAACAAATTCCATATCATTAGGAAGAACTTCATTAAAAATAATTCTACCAATTGTGGTATCTTTTAAAGAGTTATGTAGTCTATATTTTATTTTTGCGTGTAGATCTACAATTCCATCTTCATAAGCTCTTATTGCTTCATTAGAATTACCAAAAATTTTGCCTTCACCTTTCTCTCCACTTTCCCGCATAGTCAAATAATAACATCCTAAAATTATATCTTGGCTAGGCAAGGCTATGGGTGAACCATTAGCTGGTGAGAGTATATTATTGGAAGAAAGCATTAAAACCTCTGCTTCAGCTTGAGCTTCCTGTGAAAGAGGAACATGAACTGCCATCTGATCACCGTCAAAATCCGCATTAAAAGCTGCACAAACTAAGGGATGGATTTGAATTGCATTTCCTTCTACTAAAACAGGTTTAAAAGCTTGAATTCCTAAACGATGTAAAGTAGGAGCTCGATTTAGTAAAATAGGATGTTCTTTTATAATATCTTCTAATATACTCCAAACCTCGGGTTTTTCTTTCTCTACTATTTTTTTAGCAGTTTTAATATTATGGGCTAAATCTTGGGTAACTAACTCTCTCATTACATATGGTTTGAACAGTTCCAAGGCCATCTTTTTAGGTAATCCGCATTGGTAAAACTTTAAATTCGGACCTACTACAATTACCGATCTTCCGGAATAATCCACTCTTTTACCTAAAAGATTTTGTCTAAATCTACCTTTCTTCCCTTTTAACATATCACTTAATGACTTAAGGGGTCTATTTCCAGCACCAAGTACCGCCCGTCCTCTTCTTCCATTATCTATTAGAGCATCTACTGCTTCTTGTAACATACGCTTTTCATTTTTGATAATAATCTCCGGTGCTCCTATTTCCAACAATCTTTTTAATCTATTATTTCGATTTATAACTCTTCTATATAAGTCGTTCAAATCTGAAGTAGCAAAACGCCCTCCTTCTAATTGGACCATAGGTCTTAAATCTGGAGGAATAACTGGTATAGCATCTAATATCATCCAGTCGGGTTTATAATTAGATTTCCGAAATGCTTCAACAATCTGTAATCTTTTAATAATTTTTTTCATTTTTTGACCACTGGATTTTTTTAATTCTTCCCGAAGCACTAAAGCTAATTTATCTAAATTCAATTCCTGTAACAACTCCTTAATTGCCTCCGCCCCTATTCCAGCTTTAAATTCAGAATCGTAATGACTTAAAAGAAGATTTTCTAATTCTAAAATAATTTCTCCTCTTTTATAAGAAGTATTCCCAGGATGTATTACTATATAACAAGACTCTTCAATATTTTGAGTATCTAATTTTGCCTGTAAAGATACACTTTGTTCTTCTTCTAATCTATTTAAATTACTCTCAGAAATTAGGCCATCAATTTTAGTAATTCGATATTTCGCTTCTTTATTTTCTAAAGTCTCTTTTTTAACTTCTTTTTTTTCTTCTACTGTTTCTTCAATTATTTCTTCTGTTTTAATTTCTCCTTCTTCTATAGGGAATAATAACTCTTTTTGATAAAATACTTTGCCAAACTTTTTCTGTAGTTCCTGATCCTCTTCAGCTGAAATTAAATCACCTATTTTGTGAGGAAATATTTTAATTTTATTAATATGATAAACTGGCTCAGCTTTCAATTTTTCATTATATTTTTTGTGAATACGATATTCTAGATCTAAGATAATATCTCCTTTTTCTAAACCAGTATTATCACTTTCAACTACTTCGAATAGCTGTTCTCTCCTTCGGTCTGGTGCAAAGTAGAAAATCTTTTCTAAATTACGAGGAGGTACATCCAAAAGTAAAGATAATGGGCTGGGAATAGCTTTAAAATACCAAACATGGGAAACAGGAGAGGCTAATTCAATATGTCCCATTCTTTCCCTTCTGGTGATAGATTTAGTAATTTCGACTCCGCATCTATCACAAATTACCCCTTTGTACCTTATTCTTTTATATTTTCCACAACTACATTCCCAATCTTTAACTGGTCCAAATATTCTTTCACAGAATAAACCATCTTTCTCTGGTTTTAAAGTCCTATAATTTATAGTTTCTGGTTTTTTTACTTCACCATGAGACCATTTTCTTATTTCTTCTGGTGAAGCCAGTCCGATTTTAATGGATTTAAAATTCCCCGAAATTCCCAATATAATTGCCCCCTATTTTAATCTTTAGTGAATAGTCGTTAGCTTTAAATATAAAATGCAAATTAGTCGTTAGTGAATAGTCGTTAGTCATTAGTATTTAGTTACTTGGTTAGCTGGTTCCATATTAATTTATCAACTAACTAACCAACTAACTAATTCTTAGCGAGATACTATATACTATATACTATATACTATTCACTGTTTTTAGGTTATTTCTTTCATTAAATTTTCATTAATTTCATCTTTTGAATCGATATCTTCTTTAATCTCTACTTCTTTGTTCTGAGAATCTAAAATTTTTACATCCAAATTTAAACTACGCAATTCTTTAATTAAAACTTTAAATGACTCTGGCATTCCGGGTACAGGGATATTCTCTCCCTTAACAATAGCTTCGTAAGTTTTAATTCTTCCTGTTACATCATCTGACTTTACGGTTAAAATTTCCTGAAGATTATAAGCAGCTCCATATCCTTCTAAAGCCCAAACTTCCATTTCTCCAAATCTTTGTCCTCCGAACTGCGCTTTTCCTCCTAAGGGTTGTTGAGTAACTAAAGAATAGGGGCCAGTAGATCGAGCATGGATTTTATCATCTACTAAATGATTTAACTTCAAAATATAACTATAGCCTACTGTCACTTTTTGGTCGAATGGTCTACCTGTTCTGCCATCAAAAAGAATAGCTTTACCATCTTTAGGTAATTTCGCTTCTATTAAAGCTTGTTTAATTTCTTCTTCTTTTGCTCCATTAAAAATGGGAGTAATAATTCTAAACCCTAAAGTCTTAGCCGCCCAACCCAAATGAACCTCTAAAATTTGTCCTACATTCATTCGAGAAGGTACCCCTAAAGGATTTAATACTATCTCTATGGGAGTACCATCTGCCATAAAAGGCATATCATTTTCCGGTAGAATTTTAGCAATGACTCCCTTGTTCCCATGTCTTCCTGAAATTTTATCCCCTTCTGAAATCTTTCTTTTTTGAGCAATAAAAACCTTTACCAATTTATTTACGCCTGGAGGAGAAAGTTCATCATTATTTTCCCTTGAAAACACTTTCACGTCTATAATTTTCCCTTTTTCACCATGGGGAACACGAAGAGAAGTATCTCTTACTTCCCGAGCTTTTTCTCCAAAAATTGCTCTTAATAATCTCTCCTCAGGTCCCAAATCAGTTTCACCTTTGGGAGTTACTTTTCCTACTAAAATATCACCTGATTCTACCTCTGCTCCAATACGGACAATCCCACTTTCATCTAAATTAGATAAACTACCTTCCCCTATATTAGGTATATCACAAGTTATTTCTTCTGGTCCTAATTTGGTATCTCGTGCTTCACACTCATGTTCACTAATATGAATGGAGGTAAATGTATCTTCCCTAACTAATTTATCACTAATTAAAATAGCATCTTCAAAATTATAACCTTCCCAAGGCATATAAGCTATTAAAATATTTCTCCCTAAAGAGAGACATCCTTGTGAAGTTAAAGGTCCATCGGCAATGATATCGCCTTTTTTAACTACTACCCCTTTTTCTACAATAGGTATTTGATTTATACAAGTTCCTTGATTAGAACGTACAAACTTCTTTAATGAATATTCTTTAATAGTATTATTAGAACACTTAATAATTATCTTATCCGCACTTACTTTTTCCACTATTCCATCATCTTTAGAAACAACAACCGCTCCTGAATCAATAGCTACCTTATTCTCTATCCCTGTTCCTACTAAAGGAATTTCAGTCCTTATTATAGGTACAGATTGTCTTTGCATATTAGTGCCCATTAGAGCCCTATTCGCATCATCATGTTCTAAAAAAGGAATTAAACTAGCTGAAATACTGGCTATTTGTTTTGGAGAGACATCGATAAAATCAATATCTTGAGGAGAACATTCAATAATTTCTCCCCTAAATCGGCAAGGAACATTATCCTGTGATATTTTACTATCTTTATTTATTTTTATATTTATTTGAGCAATTTTATATTTATCTTCTTCGTCAGCAGAGAGATATGCAATTTCATTAGTTACCTTTCCGTCTATAACTCGAAAGTAGGGTGTTTCAATAAATCCTAATTCATTAACCTTTGCATAAATACAAAGTGATCCAATCAATCCGACATTGGGGCCTTCAGGAGTTTCAATTGGACAAATTCTTCCATAATGAGTGTGATGAACATCTCTTACTTCAAAGCCAGCTCTTTCTCTGGTTAAACCTCCTGGACCTAGAGCAGATAGCCTTCTTTTGTGGGTAATTTCAGATAAAGGATTAGTCTGATCCATAAACTGAGAAAGCTGACTACTCCCAAAAAATTGTCTAATAGTAGCTAATAAGGGTCGCGCATTTATCAAGGCTTGAGGAGTAATAGCAGAAACATCAGGTTGGATAGTCATTCGTTCTCGAATCACTCTCTCCATTCTGGTTAATCCAATATAAAATTGATCCTGTAGTAACTCGCCAACCGTCTTTACTCTTCTATTACCTAAATGATCAATGTCATCTATATACCCAATTCCTCTATATAAATTAACTAAATATCTTAAAGAAGCTACAATATCCTCTTTGGTTAACGAATAGCCTTTTTTTACTTTTATTTTTTCTTTATATTCTTTTATTTTATTCAGTAATGCACTATTTAACTCGCTACCTGCCTTACAGATTATTTCTCCGGTTGCTTGATTAATTATATCTTCAACAATAGTCGTATCTATGATCTTTTCATTAATTCCATCACTTAGCTTATCTATAATAGGCATTAAAGATTCGTCTTTTTCGTTAAAAATAGTTATTGTTTCATTTTCGGAATTTAGTACTTTTACCTTTTCAATTCCTGCTTTCATTATTATAGAAAATGCCTTCTGGTTAATTCTATCCTCTG
>JBGPSO010000053.1:0-8499 GCA_041490145.1 Atribacterota bacterium | reverse complement strand
GCTATGATATGTATCTTCGTATGGCCACCCTCGAAGAAAAATTCAACACCTTAGATCAGATAAATGGTTATTATCTTACTTCCTGGCCCGATGGTACGGCTCCTTATATCTATGGTCAATCTCTCATCCATTTTATAGCCCAAAGATATGGAGAAAGCAAAGTCATTGCCTTAAGTGAGACATTCTGTCGATATCCTTATTTAGGAATAAATTATGCCCTAAAACAGGTCATTGGTTCAAACTTAACCGAACTATATCAAACCTGGAAAGATTATCTAAAAGAAAAATATCAGCTTCAGGCTAAAAAGATTATCTCCTCAAAAAGCATTACTGAGTCTCAACAACTTACTAACTATAATTATTGGGTCGATTATCCTCGCTGGTTTTCCACATCCAATGGAGATAGAATAGCTGTTAGAGTTTCTTCTCCTCATTCTTATCCTTTCATTCAATTTATCGACCCTTTAACTTCTTCTGTTCCGGGAACTTTTTCAAATCTTTCTAATCAAAAAAGCCAAACTTTAATTAAAAGAGTCTATGGCCAGGATTCTTCTTTTAGCATCTCTGGCGATAGTTCTAAAATAATTTATTCTAAATTAGGCGATTATGAGCAGTTTTATAAATATTATGACCTTTATTTATTTGACTTAAAAACAAATAAAGAAATCCGCCTATCTGAAGGTTTACGTGCTCGCGATCCGAACTGGTCACCTAACCCAGATAATAGTCAAATTGTGGCAGTAATTAATGAATCAGGGACAAACAACCTGGCCTTAATTAATTTACACTCCTCATCCTCAGTCATTAATAAAAGCCAACTTACTTATAACCCCATTAATAAAGAAGATATTATTTATTTAACTGATTTTCGTGATGATACTCAATTATATCAACCTTCCTGGTCTCCCCAAGGGGATATGATCGCTTTTTCCGCCTGGCGACAGGGCTATCAGGATATATATATTTCAAATTTTGACTCTAATCATAATTCTAATAATTCTAATAACAATTCTACTTTTTCTCTTTGGCCTATCTTTCAAGACCAATATAATGACCTTAGCCCTTGCTGGTCTCCTGATGGCCAATATCTCTTCTTTTCTTCTGACCGCACCGGAATTTATAATATCTTTGCCTTTTCATTGCCTGATAAAAAATTATATCAAGTAACTAATGTCTTAGGGGGAGCCTTTCAACCGGCCATCTCTCCAGATGGCAGAAAATTAGCTTTTATCAACTATCAGGCTACCGGATATGAACTACATCTTATGGAAGTAAATCCAAAACAGTGGATAGAAATAGAAATAGAATATGTTGAGCCTCAAACTATCACAGCACAACAACCGGTTAATCCACCTAATTTATACCCAGAACAATCTAATAATAATAAAAATCTAAAAATTTCTTCAAAAAATAATTATCCTATTCATCCTTACAATGCTCTAACCAGCCTCTGGCCTCCTACCTACTGGATTCCCGCTGTTCAAATTACCGAAAACGATTTGGGAATTGGCTTTTCAACTGAATTAGAAGATGTACTGGGATTTTATTCCTTACCCTTAACCATTACTTATGGAATACTCCATAATAACTTGAATTACTACCTCAATTACTATAATTATCGCCACCTTCCCATTATTAATTTTTTTATATCTGGCACTACTAATTTCGCTTTACTTTCTCCAGATCAAAATCTGGATAAGTCCACCAATACTAGCCAAGAAGAAACTATTTGGTGGGAAGAAGGCAAAGTCGGTTTTAATATTTCTTTTCCCTTTACAGGATATACTAAGACTTCTACAAATTCTCGTCCTTATAAACAAACCTTTACTATCGGTTATCAATATGAAAAATCATCTCCCTCCAATCAAGACAAAAATACTTTTCTTACTTCTACCGGTATAACTACAACTTCAACTACTACTTTAGATTCTAACCAAGAAAAAATCGCCAGCCTAAGATTAGGCTACTCCTATTCTGATGCAGAAAAATATGGATTCTCTATCAGCCCCGAACAAGGCCACTCCTTCTCTCTAACTTATGAACATGCCGATAAAGCTTTAGGCAGTGATTATACTTTTAATAAATTATTATTTGATGGGAGACAATTTTTCCCTCTTCCCTTCCTTCATCAGGTATTAGCTTTCCGTTTAGTTGCTGGCTGTAGCTCATCGAACCTATTAGAATCAAATTTAGATAAAGAAAAATTTAAATTAGGGGGCTACAATTCTGCGGACAATCTGAGTGATGTTGAGGTGAATATTTTTCCACTTCGGGGGTATAAATCTGCCACTCTTGCCGGGGACAATTTACTTTTAGCCAGTTTAGAATATCGTTTCCCTTTGGCCAACATCGAGCACAGCATTAAACTAGGACCTATCTCCTTCTTCTTAGAAAAACTTTCTGGTGCCTTCTTCGTTGATATAGGAAATGCCTGGGAAAGTACAAACGTAAATATAAATACTGAGAAAGATGAAATCAATTCTAATTGGCAGGACTTTAAAGCCAGCATTGGAGCAGAATTAAAAGCAGACTTCAATCGTAAATATGACTCTCCCTTTACTCTAAGATTAGGAGCAGCCAAAGCACTAACCGACCCTAAAGGATATGATATCTATATCACTTTAGGTACTTCTTTCTAATAAGGCAAAAAAAGGTGCCAGGCACCTTTTTTTGCCTTTTACACTTTATAATAAACCTACTTTGCTATGGTCACCTAAGATAAATTCGTACACTAAGGGCAAGTCTTTAGAATGATAAATTCGTACATCTTTACCAATCAGACACCTTTGCATTCGCCCTCGTATATTCTCTATTTTAGTCTCTTCTATAACTACACTATATTCAATTTCGCTTTTTTTTATTTCTACTCCATCAGAAAGGGAAGTAAAAGGACCGATATAGGAATCAATTACTCTAACTTTGTTTCCAATTATTACTGGTCCTAATATTTTAGAATTAATAATTTCTGTACTTTTCCCAATTTTAACCCTTCCTAAAATCTGAGAACTCTCATCTACCATCGCTTCAGTAATATCTCTTTCAATATCTTCTAAAATTAAACGATTAGCTTCTAAAATATCTTCCGGTTTCCCGGTATCTTTCCACCAACCCTTAATAACTTCAGCTCCAACCTTATAACCATTATCAATCAACCATTGGATCGCATCGGTAATCTCTAATTCCCCCCGAGCAGATGGCTTTATACTATCAATAGCCAGATGAACATTTTTATCAAAAAGATAGACCCCTATTAAGGCTAAATTACTGGCTGGCTTCTTAGGTTTTTCTACTACCCTTACTACTTTTCCCTCTTCCAGCTCAGCAATTCCAAATTGTCGAGGGTTATCCACCTTCGTCAATAAGACAAAGGCATTATAATCTCTCTCATTACACTTTCTTATATAAGGTTTTACTCCATTTTTTAAAAGATTATCTCCCAAATACATTAAAAATTTATCTTCCCCTAAAAAATCGCGCGCCATTACCACCGCATGGGCTAATCCTAAAGCCTCCTTCTGTTCAATATAAGAAATATTTACCCCCCACCTGGTACCATTTCCTATTTCTTCTTTGATGTCCTCTCCAGTCTCCCCGATAATTAACCCGATATCTTTTATCCCACAGTCTCTAATTGCCTCAATTCCGTAAAACAACACTGGTTTATTAGCAATAGGGATTAAATGCTTAGCACTCGTATAGGTAAGTGGCCTAAGACGAGTTCCTTTTCCAGCACAAAGTATTATCGCTTTCAATTCAGTTCCCCCTTCTCTTAAAATAATACCTTCCCAATATTTCGGCCTAGAATTTTCCCTGCATCTATAAATATCTTAGGACTTTTAAGCGCTTCTTTAAACACCACCGAATGATTTTCGAAATTAGCTATCTTTTCTATAAATTTTGTATTTTTCTTAAATACTAAAAATATTTTTTCCAACTCATCATGGTTTAATTTTTCATAGACTTGCCGTGCTTTTAATCCAAACTTAATCTCTCTCCCGAATTTTCTCTTCCATCTTCTATCGTATTCAGCTAACTTACCTTCCCGAATACAATCTACTAAAATCTCTGCCGCTTTTAAGCCGTAATAAATACCTCCTCCGGTTAAAGGTTTTATCTGACCAGCAGCATCACCTACTAAAACAATATTTTTATAATAAGTATTACTCGCTAATCCCAAAGGAATAATTCCGGCTAATTTATCGACAATTTCACCTTTAATATTATATTTTTTCATAAAATTATCTAATTGCTGCCATCCATTTTGAGCAATAATTCCCAGACGAATAATTTCCTTATTCTCGGGAATAATCCAGATAAAAAAGGGGATACCTTCACACATATGTACTTTAGTAATATTTAGATCAGAATCAGAAATAGCATTATCCAATTTTATTCTATATTGCATTCCCACATAACAATATTTTTTATTATATATTCTAGTTCCTTCTCTCCTTTTCCCTTTAAACTCTTTTAAATCAAAATCAATAAACTTCCTTACTTTTGATTTCGGCCCATCAGCCCCAATCACTAAGTCAGCATAAATATCATCTACATTAGTATTAACTACATAACCAGACCCTTCTCTCTTTATCTCCACTAACTTCTTTCCACACTCTACATTTAATCCTCGGCTTAACTCTTTATCAAACCTCTCCCGATCTATTACATAAGCCACCCCTGGTCTTTTAATTAAAAAGTTATTATCTCCATAAAAAAATAAGGCTCCTTCAATCTGATTTATAATAGAAGCCTTCGAAAGAGGTAATAAAGTATGGTTAAAGACCTGTCTTCCTACAATCCCTGCACAACTCATTGGTCTTCCTACTTCATTATGTTCTTCAATTATGCGTATAGACGACCCAACCCCATAATACTTTAAGAGCTGAGCCGTATAACATCCTGCTGGGCCAGCACCAACAATAACTATTTGCATATAAATTCCTTTGTTTTATTGTATAGTTTTACTATATATAACATATTCTTTATGGACAAATTTGGTGCCTGGCACCTTTTTTGTTCTAACAACTATTTAAGTATTTCTCGATTAGGTTTATAGGTCGGTACAATTTCCTGCAACTTTCTAACAATCCCTTCACTATCCATCTGCTTAGCCAGCACTTCCAACTCCCTAATATCTTTCTCTAACTTCTCTTCATCAACAGCTTCGGTCTGAGCAATAAAAATCTTCTCGTGCCCGCTTTCTCCCAACACTCTACTTCGTTCTTTTTCAGTTAATAATTCTTCAAATAATTTCTCCCCTGGTCTTGATCCAATAAACTCTATCTTAATATCCTCATCGGGTATAAAACCTGATAACTTGATTAAATCCCTGGCTAAATTCACTATTTTTACTGGTTCACCTATATCTAATACAAATACTTCCCCTTCAATGCCTAATCCTCCAGCCTGTATTACCAGCTGGCTTGCTTCAGCAATGGTCATAAAGTATCTCTCCATTTCTTTATCAGTTATTGTAACAGGACCACCTTCAGCAATCTGCTTCTTAAAAGTGGGGATTACACTTCCACTGCTGTCCAAGACATTTCCAAAGCGAACCGCCACAAAATTAGTCTTACTCTTTTTCCCATACATTTTTATGATCATTTCAGCTACTTGCTTACTTGCTCCCATTACACTGGTAGGATTAATAGCCTTATCGGTAGAGATCATTACAAAATTATTAACCTCATATTTATCTGCTAACTCAACTAAATTTTTAGTTCCCAGGATATTATTACTCACTGCTTCATCAGGATGATATTCCATCATAGGAACATGTTTATGGGCTGCGGTATGAAAAATTACCTCTGGTTTAAAACTTTTAAATATATTTTCCATTTTTTCTCTATTTCTAATATCTGCTACCATTATATTAAGCTTCAAATCGCCATATTCCTTTTTAATCTTTCTTTCCATATAAAAAAGACCATTTTCACTATGGTCTAAAATCATCAATTCTAAAGGAGAATATTTACATACCTGTAAGCTTATTTCTTCACCAATAGAACCTGCTCCCCCGGTAATCATTACTTTCTTTCCTTTTAGATATTTAGATATTTCTTCTATCTTTAAATTAATAGGTTCTCGATTTAACAAATCCTCCACTTTTACCTCCCTAATTCGAGAAACACTGACTTTATCACCTAATAATTCATACAAACCTGGTACAATCTTTATTTTAATATCCCTTTTCTCTATCTTATCTATAATTCTTCTAACCTCATTACCTTTTGCGGAAGGAATAGCAATAACTACCATACCAACTTTTTCTTTATCAATAACCTCATTAATCTTATCAATTGGACCTAATACTTTTTTGTTACGAATTATCCTACCAACTTTGGCAATATCATCATCCACAAAGCCGACCAATACACCTAAATCTTTTCTTTTCTCTATCTCTCTACAAATAATTTCCCCTGCATCTCCTGCTCCTACGATTAATATCCGCTCTTCTCTTCTCTTTAAAGGGGTCCTTCCTTCCCAATATAATCTCCAGACTAATCTGCTTCCTCCTATAAATGCCAGACTAAAAAACCAGGTCAAAGCTATTACTGTTCGAGGAAGAGGAAGGCTATGCACTATATTTAAACCCAGATACGATACAAATACCCCCGCAGTAACTACTTCAGTAATTAAAAAAAGGTCACCTATACTCAAATATCTCCAAATCCGTGTGTATAGCCTGAAAAATAATGCGAATATAAAAAAAGATACAGAAAGATAAATCAGTGACTCTGGACAAAGAAAAAAATAAGCATCCCACTCTTTGCTAAATCTTAATACCAAAGATAGAACAAAAGAAATATTTATAAAAACTAAGTCTAAAACTACCCAATAAAATTTCCTTATAATTTTATCCACCAAACTCCTCCGCTTTTCTATTAATAATTCCTCGATTTCTTTACTTATACTTACTTATAAATATTAACTATTTTTATACATTCTACAAAACTTTCAAAAATCCTTCTTTTATTATATCCCCTCATTTTCAAATTTTATTCTTACTTTTCTATTCAAAAAATACTCATTTCTTTTATTTGTCATTCCTGTGCAAACAGGAATCCATCTGCAAACCGAAACCTGTAATAAAAGGGGACAGGTACTTTATTATTTAAAGTAATCTGTCCATTTTTTCCTCGTCTATTTATTCTTTATAAAAATATTTATTTCTATAAAACTTTAAAAAATATTTTATATTTGTAATTTAATTCAAGTCGATATCTTTTCCTTTATGCACTGGGATTATTGTTGTTCTATTATCTGTATGCTTTAGAAACACATGGCTTCCTTTTTGCCTAATATTTTTAAATCCTATCTTTTCTAAAATTTTTACAAGTTCTATACCAGACAATATCGGCAACCTACTCATACCGCTACCTTTTGAATGCCAATTATTTCTTTAATATATGGTTCTCCTTTTCCCTCAACCTCAAGATACAATTCTATCGCTTCTTTTACATTTTTTAGGAGCTCTTCCATAGTTTTTCCTTGAGTATGACAACCTTTAAGTTCAAGTGCAGTTCCTATTAAATATCCATCTTCTCCTTCTTCAATAATAACTGTAAATTGTCTTTTCTTTTTCATTTTTATCTTTCTGCCTCCTGAATTGATTATAATTAAAAATAATCGAAATTTTTATTTTCCCTCCCCCTGCACAGAAAAAACTCGATACAAGAAATATTTCCCGTGCAAGGTGCATTTTTACTTGCCGTTTCCACACGCCCACTTAAAAGTGGAACCTTATATACTAGACTAATACCTCTACTTCGCGCATACTTACAGTAAGAGGCATACCCTTTTCAGAACGAACTTCAAGACATTGTTTTATTGCGTCTTTGATATTTATCACTACATCCTGCTCAGCCTTACCCTGACTTACACATCCCGGAATAGATGGACATTCTACCACAAACATTCCATCTTCATCTCGTTCAATTGTTACAATAAACTTCATTACTTATACCCCCTCTTTGTCATCTTTCTCTCAAAAACCCTCAAAGGCTTGTTTTATTAATTCCGTGACATTATGATTTATAAATTCATTATATCACAATCCCTTCCATTTCGAGTGACTGTGAAGAGAGCATCAAAATCCCCTTCCTTATACCCAAACATCGTTCTATAAAATGGCTGCACCAGTTTACCAAAACCGCTCGCTATATTTTTTCAATTCACTTAAGAGTTCGCCCAACACGTCACCTAAAACCTAAACCATAATACATCAAACCTATCCATTCGTGTAGAGCATAAAAATTATTATTTAATGCCTCTGCGTTAGGTAAAAAATCTAAAATATTCAAAGGTTCTTTTCCTAAAATATAATTAACTGAGGCAGGAATTATTTTAATCTCTCCCCTCTCAAAACTTTTTACTGAACGCCTCATATGTAGAGCACTGGTAACTAAAATAATCTTTTGATAACCTTCTTCTTCTAATCTCTTTAAAGAATATTTCGCATTCTCCAAAGTAGTTTTAGACAAATCTTCAATTATTATT
>JBGPSO010000052.1:0-8584 GCA_041490145.1 Atribacterota bacterium | reverse complement strand
AGAAATATAAATAGTAAATAATTTTTAATTTTCTCAATATGATGTTATGGTGAAGGAAAAAATTATTATGAAATCTAAATTAATAAATAATAAATTTAACAATGTAAATCAAAAAAAAGTTTATCTCTATTTAGTTGCTATTACTCTTTCCTTATTTCTTATTCTTTTTTTCACTCAATTTTCCTCCTTATATGTTATTAATTCCTATGCTTCTAATTCCACTAGTGCAGCGGATCTCCCAATTTATTTAGCTTATTTTTTTGAGCCAGGATGTCATGATTGTGATAGGGTCAAGATTGAGTTAGAAAATATTTCTCAAAAATATCCTGATAATCTAATCCTGAAAAGTTTTGATATTACTCTACCTGAGAGTATAGAATTAGCTGAAACATTAGGTGAATTATATCAGATGCCTGAGGAAGAGAGACTTTTAGTCCCGGTTATATTTATAGGAGATGATTACCTTTTTAGAAATGATATTACTTATGAAAATTTAGAAGAACTAATCGAGAAATATTCAACCACAGAAAATATCGCTCCCTGGGAGAAAGTTAAGGAAAAAGATCTTACTGCTCGAGAAAGATTAATAGCTCGCTTCCAATCTTTTGGGCTGGCTACCGTAGGAATAAGTGGATTTATTGATGGCTTAAATCCTTGTTCCTTTGCTACTATTATCTTTTTTATCTCCTATCTTACCCTAATCAATCGTAAAGGGAGAGATATCCTTTGGGTAGGAGGAATGTTTACTTTTGCTAATTTTTTAACCTATTTTTTAATTGGCACCGGAGCCCTGAAGATCGTTACTTCTTTATCTTTTTTACCCTTAATGAGGAAGATATTTTATATAGTGACTGCTCTAATTGCGGTTATTTTAGGAAT
Organism: Atribacterota bacterium; assembly: GCA_041490145.1. GTDB lineage: Bacteria > Atribacterota > Phoenicimicrobiia > Phoenicimicrobiales > Phoenicimicrobiaceae > Infernicultor. The sequence goes on along the minus strand of JBGPSO010000052.1, from coordinate 7,705 downwards.
TATAAGTTTGTATGATTATATTCAATTCAAAGTAACGGGGACCAGTAAAGATGCTAAGCTGCAGTTATCTCCTTTTCTAAAGAAGATGATCCATTCCACTATTCGTAAAAATGTAAAACTAAGTAACTATATTTTGATGGCGGCGGTAACTGGTTTTATAGTCTCTCTTTTAGAATTAGCCTGTACTGGTCAACTTTATCTACCTACTATTATGTTTATCAGCAGTATCCCTGATTTGAAGGTTAATGCTTTATTTTATCTCTTATTCTATAATTTAATGTTTGTAGTCCCCCTCATCTTGGTTTTCTCTTTTACCTATTGGGGAACTTCTTCGGCACAGTGGGCTGCTCTTACTCAAAAGAATTTTGGGAAGATCAAGATGGCGACGACTTTATTGTTCTTTGGGCTAGCTGCCTTACTTTTATATACCGGGATTTTGTATAAATAAAATTTTTTAGAAGGCAGCTGTTTTAGGAAATTAGAAAAATATTCAATACTTACTCGGTTATTAAATTATTTAATTGGAAAATTTATAAATCAATAAATCAGATAATTTAGAAAGAGGTTTTATATGCTTTTTTCAATTAAGAAAAAAAAGAATAGTCTTTTTATAATTCTGTTAATGATTGCTTTCTTAATTTCTTTATGTTCATCTGCTGTTTATGCTACTACTGCTGCTGCTGATTCTTCTTCTTTTAGGAAATATTTTCCTGCTCCCAACTTTACTCTTAAGACTGTGGATGGAAAAAATTTTGATTTAGAAAACTATAAGGGAAAACAAGAACTCCTTATTCTTTATTTTTGTAATAATAAGAATGAGGAATCAGTCTATGGGATAGAAAAACTGGCTAAATATTTTGAAGAAAATATGGTTAAAAAACAATACCAGATTATAATGATAAATACTACTAAAGATCAAAAAGAAGAAGATGTAACCGGGATTAAAGAATTTTGGAATAGCAAAAAAATATTTTTCCCCATCCTTTTAGATAGCCAGAGTGAACTGAGTAATCTTTACAATATTGAAGTTTTACCCACAGCCATCTTCTTAGATAAAAACTTAGTAGTAAAGAGGGTTTATTCAGGTCTAATATCCAAACAGCAAAATTTAATGTTCCAATATATTAGTTATTTCTTAGATGCTAAAGAAAAAGGAACTCCCCAAAAAGATACTAAAAAGGATGATGGTTGTAATGATGGAGTATGTCCACCACCACCGGGCTATTAGATAAGAAATAGAAGATAAATTTTACAGGGAGAAAAATTATATGAAAAAACTATTATTAGTATTAATTATGATAGGATTAGTGGTAGGTTTATTTGTCGGTTGCCTTCCTACTGCGCCTATAGAACCAGAACCAGCCAACCGAGTGGTAATGATAGAACTCTATATGGGTATAGGTTGCCCTCATTGCGAAGATGTTGAGCCAATATTAGAACAATTAGTAGAAGAATATGGTTATGACCAGGTGGTACTGGTAGAAGAGGCAGCTGGGGGAGAGTATTCGACTACGGAAATCTCGGAAAGATATAAAGAATTTTATTTTCCTAATTCTGCTGATTGGGGTATACCTAATATTTTATTTGATGGATTAAATGATAGGATTCAGGGTTATAGCTCTAGTGATCCTGCTAATCCTGATGCTTTTATAGCAGAAGCGAAAAATATAATTAATACGGAGCTGGCCAAGGGTGCAAAAATTCTTACTACTGTAGATTCCAGAAATAGTGATACCAATACAACAACCATTAGCGGTACTATAGAGAATGTAAGTTCTTCTACTCTAAATAATTTAGAGATAAATGAGATGATTTTTATAGAACGGGAGGAAGAAAGTTTAAAATATTCAGTGACAGATATTTTTGATGAACAGAAAGTTGAAATTACTTCTCTTGCTCCCGAAGAAAGTCTTGATTTTTCATTTACTCTGGAAGGAATTAATTGGGAGGGAGATAATGTCCACGGAGTTATCTTTGTACAAGCACCAGAAAGCTCGACCAAAGAGATTTTGCAAGCAGCCTATGTGGAATAATAATTAGTATATAGTATATCGTGAAGAAGATAGAATTCAGGAGTCAGAAGCCAGAATAAAAATAGCGGATAGTGTTTAGTAATTTAATCGGTAAATCGGCTAATGGGCTAATTTTGGTAAATTAATTAATAGATTAAAGGAGAAAATTATGTTTCGTAAAAACAAAATTATTGTCATTTTAATAAGTATAGTAGTTAGTGTAGGAGCTTTTTTAATATTTTATAATATTCAAAACAAGTCTTCCCAGCCGCCTACAATTTCTATTTCAGAAGAAGAATGGGATTTTGGAAAGATAAAGGAAGACGAAAGACCTGTTCATATTTTTACCATAAAAAATACAGGAAAAGAAGAATTGATTATCAGCCGAGTACGAGCCTCCTGTGGCTGTACTGCCACTATGCTTTCTTCTGATCATATACCACCAGGAAAGTCTGCTGAATTAAAAACTACCTTTAATCCTACCGGATATAAAGGATTAGTAAAGAAAGATATTAATATTGAATCGAATGACTCCCAAATTCCTAATAAAAAAATAACTATAATTGCTGAAGTGGAACCTATTCCCTCTCCCCAGGCCTTCCTCTCTAATTCTCAATGGGATTTAGGATTAATTTCCCAGGGGGATTTGCCTACCTTTGCCTTTACTATTGAAAATAAGGGAGAGTTAGATTTGGTAATTAATAAGATAGATATCTCTGAATATGTTCAATACGACGTAGAAATACCTCTGAATATTCTTCCCGGAGAAAAACAAGAGTTAATCTTTACTTATGATTCCAGGCAACATGATTTAGGTGAGGTACGGGAAAGTGTCCGCATATACTGTAATGATCCCAGAAAAGAAGCCTTTTCACTACGTATCGATGGCTATATAAAAGAAAAAGCTGCTCCGACAGTAAGTATTTCTCCTGTAGGAACAAGTTTTAACTTAGTAAGTGACTCAGAAGGGGAAATCATAGGAAGAGTCACTCTGGCAAATTCGGGGGAAGAGGGGATAAAAATCACTTCCATAAAGACCTCCGCAGATTATCTCGTCCCCTTAAGAACTGAAGTTGAGCTGAACTCAGGAGAAAAAGAAGATCTGCAGGTAGCATTATTAAAAGATAAAGTTCCGAATAAAATAGAGGAAGGGAAAATAATAGAATATCTTTATTTAACTATTGCTATCCCGATTGTAATTAGTAAATAGTAGATTGATTGGGCAAGATTAATAAAAATTATAAATTATAGAAAAAAATATTGCCGGCAAGATAAATATTTTTTGGGCGATAATATGAATATCATTATATATAAAGGAAAACATAATGGAAACAACTATAAAGATGTTCAAAGCCTTATCTGATGAAACTCGACTACGTATTTTTCTACTTTTAATTCAGAGTGAAGAATTATGTGTTTGTGAATTAGTTAATATATTGAATATGGAACAATCAAGAATTTCTCATAGTATCAGGATCTTAAGAGAAGCCGATCTAATAGTTAATCGGCGAGAGGGCAGGTGGATTATCTATTCAATAAATCGTGAAATAAAAAATAATGAAATAATTCATGGTTTAAAGAATGAAGTAAAATTACCAGAACAGGATTTAGAAAATTTTGCTAAGTGTAAGAAAAAAAATATAAGAGAAAAGTTTAAATGTAATTAATTCTCATTTAATATAATTTAAATTGAGTTTGTCACCCCCTCAGGTATCAGAAACTGCTCGGGTACTACTTGGTCAACCCTTTTGGAGGTTTGGTTATAATGAAACAAAATCCAATTAATTAGAGTTTCTCTATTTTACGATTGGGATTCACAGGGAGGTATTTTTTGATGAAAATATTAGTTATTTATTATTCTAGAAGTGGGAAAACCAAAAAAGTAGCTGAAACTATCTCAGACATCTTGAAATGTGATAAAGAGGAGATTTTTGATACTAAAAACAGAAAAGGAATTCCAGGATTCTTAAGTGCAGGGACTGATGCTAACTTGAGAAGATTAACGGCAATTAAAGAGATAAAAAAGAGTCCCTCTTCATACGACTTGGTTATTATCGGAACTCCTATCTGGTCTTCTAACATATCTACTCCCATCAGGAACTATATTTCTTTAAACAAAGATTATTTTAATAAGGTTGCTTTTTTCTGTACTCACTTGGGTTCAGATACCAAGCAATTATTTACTAATATGGAAAACCTTTATCAAAAAACCCCTCTTAGCTTACTTGAGCTAACTTCAAAAGAAGTGGCGAGAGACCAATATATGCACAAAGTGAAAGAATTTATAAAGAATTTGAAGGAAGAGATAATAAAATAAAATGAAAGTGACATTAAAAGAATTCGAAGAGCTAATAAGTGAGGCTATAAATGATCTTCCTGAAAATTTTAAAGAGAAGATGGAAAATATTGCTATAGCAATTGAAGATTTGCCTTCCCAGGAACTTCTTATAGAGATGAAGATCAAATCACCTTATGGTCTTTTAGGGCTTTATCGGGGGGTCCCTTATCCCAGAAGAGGTATCTGGTATAGGAATGTTCTACCCGATAAGATTATTATCTTTAAAAAGCCCATAGAAGTACGCTGTAGAAATAGAGAAGATATTAAGGAATCGGTGAGAAGAGTGGTTATCCATGAAATTGGACATTACTTTGGTTTAAATGAAGCAGATTTAAGAAAGATTGAAAGAGAAAGGGATAAATTTAATTGATTAGTTAGCTAGTTAGCTTGTTTAAAGATAAGAAATACAAAATACAAGATTCAGGTTTTTCGTTTTTCGATAAATAAGATACAGGATTTAATTGAGTAATTGGACAATTGATTAATGAATTCATATTAAAACCAACTAACCAACTAACTAGCTAACCAACTAACTAGAGACTACAAACAAAAACTTCAACAGGACAACGCCGTGTTATTGTTAACAACTAATTTATAGATAAGAGATAAAGTTATGAAACTAATAAAAAAAGAAAAAATATTTTTAACCCATTCTTATTTTAAATATCCTTTGCCTGAGGAGATGTTAAGGGATTTAGCTCAAGAATTAAAAGATATCAATCTTTATCCATCAGGAGGAGAATATACTGAACTCCGACAGTTTTTAGCGGGATATGTAGGAGTAAAAATAGAGAATATTTTACCTGCCAATGGTGCAGATGAAGTTATTGAAATAGTTACCCGAACTTGTAAAGGAGCGGTCTTAATCCCTACTCCCACTTTTTCCCAATATGAGATTAGTGCCGATAGATCAGGTCTACCCAAAATCTTGGCTAGTTGTTTGCATAGTGGAGAATATACTATTAATTATTCTGCTCAGCAATTAGGTAGAGCTTCCTTAGTTTGGATATGTAACCCGAATAATCCTACTGGAACTAAAATATCCCGAGAAAAGATAATTGATATTTTACAAAAGACAAAAGGGACGGTGGTAGTTGATGAATGTAATTACGAATATTTGGGAGAGACTGTAGTGGATTTAATAGATGAATATGAAAATTTAATCATCTCCAGAAGTTTTTCTAAAAATTTTGGATTAGCAGGATTACGCCTTGGTTTTGCTGTCTCTAATCCTCAGAATATTAAAAAATTAGCCTTTTTTGGTCAGGAATTTAGAATAAATAGAATGGCTGAAAAGGCTGCGGAAAAGGTTCTAAAATATTTAGATTATTATCAAGAAGCTTGGGAAAAAATAAGAAAAATAAGAGATAATTTTGTTAAACAAGTAAATAACTTAGGCTTTACTGCTTATAATTCTAAATCAAATCTTGTTTTAGCGGAGTTTAAGGGTAAAAGAGAAACAGAAAGAGTTTGGAAGTATTTACAGGAAAATGGTATTTATACTTTACCTGGTTGGGATAATGAATTTTCTGGTTTAGGAGATCAATTTATTAGATTTACTATCGGAGAAGAATGGGAGATGGACAAGGTCATAAAAGTATTAAATGAATATAAATTCTCCAAATAACTTAATAAATTAGAAAATTAAATAATCGGAAAATCGGTGAATTGACAAATCGGTGAATTGACAAATTGGTGCCGAAGGGGGGATTTGAACCCCCACAGGCATACACCTACTACGCCCTGAACGTAGCGCGTCTACCAATTCCGCCACTTCGGCATATTATTTTATTAAAAGAGAAGATCAGGATAAGTTATTTACTACTAAATAGCATAAAGAAAACAAGTAATATTGTCAAGTTTTGTAATGACTGATGAATCGAAAGTTGATTGAATTTTTTTTAGAATTTTTATTGACAAAAAATATAAGTTAGTGTATTATTTTTTTAAAAAGACTTAATAAAGTCATTGGAAGAAGAAAGTTTATAAATAAAGGGCTGATAAAATGCAGAGAACTGGGGATTTGAAATTAATTCAAGAATTAAATAGATCTATAATACTTAGAACGATACGGCATTATGGACCTATTTCTCGCAGTGAAATAGCTAAAAAGAACAAGATAAGCCCAACCACAGTAACTGCTGCGGTAAAAGAATTAATCCGCCAAGGATTAGTATATGAGGATGGCGTAGGTGTATCTACTGGCGGTAGGAAGCCAGTTCTTGTAAGATTTTCTTCAGATAGTAAATTTATTATTGCAGTTGCTATTACCAATTCTTCTATTAAAATTGCTGAAATGAATTTAGAAGCAAAAGTTCGCAAACAAAAGATATTTCCTGTTTATAATCTAACTGGTAAATTAGTCATTGATTATCTTTTAAAGTCAATTGGCCAGTTTTTAGAAGAGTATTCCGATTTAACCAAATGCATCGGGATTTCTATTATCTCTCCTGGGATTATTAATGTAGACAAAGGCATAATTTATGAAAATACAAAATTGAAATTAAAAAATATTCCTTTGAAAGAAATGGTGGAAAAACAATTCAAACTAAAAACCTGGTTAGAAAATGATGCCAATGCGATTGCGTTAGCTGAAAAACGATTTGGAGCATATAGAAAATTTAAAAATTTAATTTATATTACAATTGGTGATGGAGTTGGGGCTGGGATTATAGTAAATGGATCTATCTTTCGCGGCTGTAGGGGAGGAGCGGGAGAAGTCGGTCATATAAGTATAGATAGAAATGGTATTCCCTGTGATTGTGGGAATACAGGCTGTCTTGAAAATTATGTAAGCTGGCCTGCTATCTGTTCTAAAGTATTGTCTTCTGTAGCACAAGGAAAACCTACAATGATGTCGGAGTTAGTAAAAGGTGATATAAGTCGAATTACCCCCTCTATTTTTCGTGATGCATTGAAAAAAAATGATCAATTAGCAAAAGAAATTATGAAGGATACTGCGGCATATCTTGCAACCGGGATGGTTAATCTGGTTAATTTATTAAATCCAGATATAATCATTTTAGGAGGAAAGGTTGCTTATGATAATCATTTTCTGCTTTCCCAGGTAAAGAAATTAGTGTTTAAACAAGCTCTGACTATTTTAACTAATAAACTAGAAATTTGTTCGACTTCTTTGAGAGATGATTTTAGAATGATTGCCGCTGCAACTATTCCTTTACAGGAGATATTTCATTTCTCTATTTCTTCTTGATTTACGAAATTATTATGGTTAAGATATATTATCTGTTAAAATATATGTTTTGTTTAATTAAAAAGACTATTGTTTAGGTTAAAGAAATAGAGATCTTCCTTTTATTTGGAGAAAGGGAGAAAAAAAAGAAAGGAGGCTATT
>JBGPSO010000051.1:0-8657 GCA_041490145.1 Atribacterota bacterium | reverse complement strand
ATCAAATTGAGAGAAGAAGCTAATAAATTGGGTTATATTGAAATGATAAAGAAGCAAGATTATCAATTTGAAACCGATAGCACTGAAGAATTGACCGGTAGGCAAAATAATTCTATAGTAATTCCTTACAATAATGATTATACGGTAAGTTATAAATATCAACCTGAATCGATGAAATATCTAAGATTTTTAAACAATGAACCTCATATAGATGCCAAAACCAAAAAGCAATTAACGGTAGATAATATTATAATTCAATTTACTAAAACTAAAATTATTGATGAAGAGGGAAGATTAGCAGTAGATTTTATTGGTAAGGGAAAAGGATTATTATTTTTTAAAGGCAGTTCGGAAGAAATTACCTGGGAAAAACGAGATCTAGAATCAAGAACTGTATTTTTAGATAAGGAAGGGAATAGGATAGCTTTAACTCCAGGAAATGTTTGGATACAAATAGTACCTTCAGATTTAGGAGTACAGTACTAAAAGTGACCAATTTTATACAAACTACAAAATTGGTCCTAAATATATAAAAATATTATAAGATGAAAAAATTAGAAGAAATTTTAGAATGTTTTTTAGATTATCTGACCATTGAAAGAGGTTTAGCTCAAAATACTATAATCTCTTATAGGTATGATTTGATAAAATATATTAATTTTTTAAAAAAGAATAATATTAGTTCTTTTAATCAGACCAAGAAAGATTTAGTCAATAATTATTTTGTTTATTTAAGAAAAAAAAATTTAGAGATTAATTCAATATCTAGAAATTTAGTGGCGGTAAAGATGCTTTATCGCTTTTTATTAATAGAAGGTTTTATCAAGGAAGACATTACCGGCCTGATTGAATTTCCCCGGATGAGCAAGAAGCTTCCTCATGTTCTGAGTTTGAGAGAGATAAATCTTTTATTAGATAAAGCTAACTTTAAAAGTAATCTGGGCTTGAGAGACCAGGCTATATTAGAGTTACTCTACGCCACTGGCTTGAGGGTTTCAGAACTAATATACTTAAAAATTGATGATATAAATATGGAAAATTGTATGTTAAAATGTCTGGGGAAGGGCTCTAAGGAACGAATCATTCCTTTTGGGAGTAAGGCATATCAGTCTTTACGTTTATATCTTGATAAAGTAAGACAAAAATTAGTTAAAAATCCGAATGAGGATATTTTATTTTTAAATAGTCGAGGAGAAAGACTTTCTCGGCAGGGGATATTTTATTTAGTTAAAAAATATGTTCGAAAAGCTGGAATAGAGAAGAAAGTCACTCCCCATACCTTAAGACACACCTTAGCTACCCACTTATTGGAAAATGGAGCAGATCTCAGGTCAGTTCAAGAGATGTTAGGGCACTCAGATATTTCTACTACTCAAATTTATACCCATGTAAGCAGAAAATGGGTTAGTGAGGAATATTATAGAGCTTTTCCTCGAGTATGAAAGGACAATAAATAAAAGTGATAGATTTAAAAGCAAAAATTACTGAAAGTGTTGAATTTATTAATCAAAAAAGTAATATTAAACCAAAAATAGCTATTATTTTGGGAACCGGATTAGGAAGATTAGCAGAAGATATCAAAGAAAAAGAAATTATACCATATAGTGATATTCCTAATTTCCCTATCTCTACAGTTCAAGGCCATGGTGGCAACTTAGTTTTAGGAAAATTAGAAAATAAAGAAGTTGTAGCCATGCAAGGAAGATTTCATTATTATGAAGGCTATAACTTAAAAGAAGTCACCTTTCCGGTAAGGGTAATGAAAAAGTTAGGTGCAGATGTAATCATTATTTCCAATGCAGCAGGAGGGATGAATCGATTTTTTAAAAGAGGTGATTTAATGCTTATCACCGATCATATAAATTTATTTGGAAATAACCCTTTAATTGGTTCCAATGATGAAGAATTAGGGCTAAGGTTTCCAGATATGTCTGAAGCTTATGACCGAAAACTTGTTGAATTAACTCTAAAGGTAGCTTTAAAAGAAAAGATTAAATTGCATCAAGGAATATATGTAGGTTTAACTGGTCCTACTTTGGAAACTCCGGCTGAGTATAGGTTTTTAATAAAAATAGGAGCAGATGCAGTGGGTATGTCCACTGTTCCAGAGGTTATAGTAGCAAATCACATGGGAATGAAAGTGTTGGGTATTTCTTGCATCACCGATTTAGCTATAAATGGAGTAATAGTAAAGACTGGCTTAGAGGAAATATTAAAAGCAGCTTCTAATGCTGAACCAATTATGACCAAATTAGTAAAAAAGGTAATTCAAAAAATTGATTATTAATATTTTAAAAATAGCTTTCATATCTGCTTTGCCTATTACTGAATTAAGAGGGGCTATTCCCATAGCCTTAACAATTTATAAAATGCCTGTTTTTCCGGCTTATTTCTTTGCAGTATTGGGAAATATAGTGCCGGTAATTTTTTTATTACTTTATTTAAAACCTTTTTCGGATTTTTTATGTCGATGGCATTTCTTGAATATATTCTTTAAATGGCTCTTTAAAAGAACGCATCAATATGAGGAAAAATTTGAAAAATATGGAGCATTATTTTTGTTGGTCTTTGTGGCTGTTCCGCTTCCTGGAACAGGAGCCTGGACTGGTTCGATTGCTGCATTTGTCTTTGGAATAAGATTTTGGTATGCTTTTCCTGCAATAGTAGGAGGAATTATAATTGCAGGTATAATTGTTACTTTAACCAGTTTGGGAATAATTAGTTTTATATAAATTCGTTGTTTGGTTAGATAGTTAGCTAGTTAGTTGGTTAATAAGCTAACCAAATTAACTGAAAAAATGGATAGTTAATAACTAAGTAACCAGCTAACCAATTAACCAACTAACCAATAGAAAAAAAGGATAAAAGATGAGAACTATAAAATGGAAAGAAGGGAAAGTATTTTTAATTAACCAAAGAAAACTTCCTTTAAAATTTGAAATAGTTAATTGCTCTAATTATCAAGAAGTAGCAGAAGCTATTAAATCGATGAAAATAAGAGGAGCACCGGCAATTGGAGTAGCAGCTGCCTTTGGCATGGTTTTGGCGGCTAATTCTTCTAAAGCAAGAACTTACCAAGAGTTTGTTCAGGATATAGGAAAAGCTAAAATCTATCTTGCCCATACTCGACCTACAGCAATTAATCTATTTTGGGCTTTAGAAAGAATGATGAATTTAATTAATATAAAAAAAGACGTTAATTTATTTGAATTGAAAGATTTAATTTTGCAGGAAGCCAAAAATATTGCTCAGGAAGACGTGGAGATTAATAAGAAAATAGGGAGATGTGGATCTTTACTAATCAAAGATGGTGATAGTATTCTTACTCATTGTAATGCTGGAGCTCTAGCTACCGTAGGTTATGGTACTGCTTTAGGAGTAATTCGAACTGCCTTAAAAGAGGGAAAAAAGCTACATGTCTATGTCGATGAAACCAGACCAGTATTACAAGGAGCCAGACTCACTGCCTGGGAATTAATGCGAGATAAAATCCCCTTTACGCTAATTACTGATAATATGGCTGGATTTTTAATGTTAAAAAATAAAGTGAACCTGGTAATAGTTGGAGCAGATCGCATTGCCAGAAATGGTGATGTAGTTAATAAGATTGGAACTTATTCTTTATCTATTTTAGCTCGAGAAAATAAAATTCCCTTTTATGTGGCTGCTCCCCTATCAACTATTGATATCTCTTTAAAGTCGGGAGAGGAAATTCCCATTGAAGAACGAGATCCCGATGAAGTTACCCATATTTTAGGAAAGCAGATAGCTCCTACTGGAACGAAAGTGTTTAATCCAGCTTTTGATCTTACTCCACATCGTTATATAGGTGCTATTATTACCGAAAAAGGAATTATCCGGAAACCTTATGAAAAGAATATTAAATTAGTCGTTAGTATTTAGTATATCGTAAAAAAATAGAAGACAAAAGTCAGAAGACAGAAGAAAGAAGACAGAATATTGTTAGCGTTTAGCATATAATATATAGCAAAAAACGAAAAGCGCAAAATGCAAAACTATACGCTAAACGCTACCCGCTCTACGCTATGCTATATACTAGATACTATTCACTATATACTAAATAGAGGAGGAAAAAATTGGATTCAGATAAATTTATTATTACCGGAGGGAAGAGATTAGAAGGTAGTGTAGAAATATCAGGAGCGAAAAATTCTGCTCTATCTATTATGGCTGCTACCCTATTAACCAAAGATGTTTGTATTTTAAGAAATATACCTCATCTTACTGATGTTGATACTATGATAGAAGTAATAAGAAAATTGGGGATTAAAGTGGAATGGAAAGAAGATAATACGCTTTATATCGATTCTGATTATTTTAATAATTATGAGGCCCCCTATGAGTTAGTTAAAAAGATGAGAGCTTCTATTTTAGTTATGGGACCACTCTTGGCTCGTTTGAATAAAGCGAAGATATCTTTGCCGGGAGGTTGTGCTATCGGTGCTCGCCCAGTTGATTTTCACATCAAGGGTTTTGAAACTTTAGGTGCTCAAGTTGAAGTTGAAAAGGGTTATATTAAAGCAGAGGTCAATAAATTAAAGGGGGGTGATATATACTTAGATTTCCCTAGTCTGGGAGCGACCGAAAATATAATGATGGCTGCTTCTTTAGCTGAAGGGGTTACTAAAATTGAGAATGCTGCCAAGGATCCTGAAGTAGTAGAATTAGGAAATTTTTTAATAAAAATGGGAGCTAAAATAGAAGGTTTAGGAACTGATTTGATTAAAATAAATGGAGTAAAAAAATTAAACGGAGTTGATTATAATATAATCCCTGACCGAATAGAAGCAGGTACCTATATGATAGCAGCAGCTATCACAAGTGGGGATATTTTAATAGAAAAGATAGACCCTTTATTAATAAAACCGCTAATAGTAAAATTAGAAGAAGCTGGCGTAAAAATTAAACAAGAGAAGGATTTTATCGAAGTGATAGGACCCAATAGTATTAATGCGGTGGATATTAAGACCTTGCCTTACCCAGGATTTCCTACTGATATACAACCTCAGTTTATGGCTTTAAGCTGTGTGGCAAAGGGAACAAGCGTTATTACCGAAACCGTATTTGAGAATAGATTTGCTCACACTGGAGATTTGATTAGAATGGGAGCAGATATTAAGGTGGAAGGGCGTAGTGCTATTATCAAGGGAGTAAAAAAATTAAGTGCTGCTCCGGTAATGGCTTCAGATTTAAGGGGTGGAGCAGCATTAATATTAGCTGGTTTAGTAGCAGATGGAACTACTGAGCTAAGTAGAATTTATCATTTAGATAGAGGATACGTAAATTTAGAGAAGAAACTAACTGCTTTAGGCGCAGATATTCACCGAGTGGAAGAATAAATTAATTAGCTAGTTACTTGATTACCTAGTTAGCTGGTTAACCAATTAACTAATTAACCAACTAACCATTTAACTAAATAGGGGAGGAAAGATAAATATGCTAGGAATGGACAGAAGTCTGGGCATAGACCTGGGAACTGTAAGCGTCTTAATCTATCAGAAAGGGAAGGGTATTGTTCTTCAAGAACCTTCAGTAGTGTCAATTTTAAGAGATAGCGGAAAAGTCTTAGCTGTTGGAGAAGAGGCAAGGAATATGTTAGGGAAAACACCGGGGAATATAATTGCTATTCAACCTATGAAGAGTGGGGTTATTGCTGATTATGAAATAACCGAAAAAATGTTGAGTTATTTTATAAGGAAAGTTTGTGGTGATAGTAAAGTATTCCGTCCTCAAGTAGTAATTTGTGTACCTTCAGGAGGGACTGAAGTAGAAAAAAGAGCAGTGCTAGAAGCAACTATGCAAGCTGGAGCAAGGAAAGCTTATTTAATTGAAGAACCAATTGCCGCCGCTATTGGAGCTGGTCTGGATATCAGTGAACCTTATGGTAATATGATTGTTAATGTGGGCGGAGGAACTTCTGATATTGCAGTTATATCTTTGGGTGGGATTGTGGTTAGTGAATCATTGAGAGTAGCTGGTAATAACTTTGATGAAGATATTATAAAATATATTAAAGAAAAATATAGTTTGATGATTGGTGAAAAAAGTGCGGAAACCTTAAAAATAGAAATTGGTACGGCAATGGAATTAAAAGAAGAATTATTCACCGATATAAGAGGAAGAGATTTGGTATCTGGTTTACCAAAGAGTATTTCCGTTGGATCTAATGAAATATTAGAGGCAATTTCTAATTCATTAAAGACGATAATAGAAGGGATTAAAATAGTTATGGAGAAGATTCCTCCTGAATTAGCTTCTGATATCGCTGATAAAGGAATTATTATCACGGGAGGAGGTGGATTATTAAGAAATTTTGATCAGTTATTGAGTAAAATAACTGGTGTTCCTGCTTATTTAGCCGAAGAACCAATTTCTTGTGTAGCTTTAGGTGCAGGGAAAGTTTTAGATAATATCCATGTTTTAAAAAGTGGATTGATAAGTATGTATAAATAAATTGATCAATTAATTAGTCGTTAGTATATAGTTAACTGGTTAGTTGGTTTGTTGGTTAATTAGTTACCTTGATTTTATTTTCTTAACTAGCTAACCAGGTAACCAATTAACCAACTAACTAAATGCTAGATACGAGATACAATTTTTTGATAAAGAAGGTAAAAATGAAGCTAAAATTAAATAAAAATTTTTTTATCAAATTTGTTTTTATCTTACTAATCATATTTATTATTATAGGAATAAATATAACCTATAGTCAAAGTATTTTTATGCCTGTTTCAGAAATAAAGCCAGATATGAAAGGGATAGGAAAGACAGTTTTTCATGGAACAAAAATAGACACTTTTCAAGTAGATATTATTGATATAGTTAAAGGAGAAAGCGGAATTACTCATTTTATATTGGCCTATTTAAGTGGAGATAAGATTGAAGAGAGTGGCGGAATCTCAGAAGGGATGAGTGGAAGTCCAGTTTATATAAATGGTAGATTGATTGGAGCTATATCTTACGCTTGGGAAATGAGTGAACATAATCTCTGCCTTATAACTCCTATTCAAGAAATGTTAAGAATGTTTAACCTACCCTATAATTATAATCAGGTTACCTCACAAGTATACCAGATTAAGAATTCTTTATGTTTTATGGGAAGAGAAGTAAATAAGATAATAGTAAGAGATTGTATTGAAAATAATAGTTTTCAAAAGTTGACAAAACAAGACGAAATTACCTTTTATCCCATAATTTCACCTGTTATTATAAGTGGTATTAAAGGTAGATCTTTGGAGAGATTAAGTAATTCTATAAAAAAATTTAATATTATGCCTATTCAAGGTGTTATGGTTAATGAAACTGATAAGGTAGACCTTCAAGGGGTGGGGGAAAGATCTTCCAATGAAATAGAAGCTGGTTCGGCTATAGGAATACAGTTAACCCGAGGAGATGTTAATATTACCTCTATCGGAACAGTTACTTATCGAGAAGGAAATAAGATTCTATCTTTAGGGCACCCCTTTTTAAAAAAGGGAGAAGTATCATATCTTATTTCTGCAGTATATATTTATCATAGTTTACCTAATATAATTATGCCTTTTAAATTGGGTTCTCCTTTAAATTTAGTAGGTAGAGTCGTTCAAGATAGGGAAGCAGGGATATTAGCGATACTAAATTCTTATCCCCCAGTAATTCCACTTAAAATACATGTAACAAATATTGATTCTGGTCTATCTTACCAAATGGGAATACAAATGGTAAATAATTATGATTTGTTAGAACCTTTAATTTCTAATATAACTGTGCAGGCTGTTGACAATGCCCTTGATAGAATAGGGGCAGGTACTGCTCAAGTGGAGATAAAGATAAAGGGAAAAGAAGAAGGGGAAGAACTTTATCGGGAAAATATGTTTTACAGTTCAAATGATATAGCTACAAAAGTTATTACTGAGATTCCTGAAATTATCGATATAATTTTGAATAATTATTTTAAACCAGTTAATTTGACGGCTATAAATATCAATATTAGAATAGATAATAAAAAGAAAATAGGTAAGTTAGAAGAAGTAATATTAGAAGGTTCTTCTTTTAAACCGGGAGATTTAATTAAAGCCAGGATTAAAATCAGACCTTTTCGGGAAGAATTAATTGAAAAGATATTGACTATTCAACTTCCTTCGCATCTATCTTCAGGCGAAGCTACATTAATAGTTAGAGGAGGAGATTTGGATAATCAACCAGAAGAACAATTTTATAATGATAGTAATAAAAAGGCTTATAAAAGCATAGAAGAAATCTTTAAAGATATTTCTGATAAGCCAAAAGGTAATCAAATTATTGGAGAAATAATTATATACTCCGATGAATTACCCTCAGAAGAAAAATATAATAGTAACGATTTAAAGAAAGAAAAAGAAGAAAATTTATTAATTTCCAAAATCGAAACAGATATGGTTATAGAAGGATACCTGGAGGTACCTTTTACTATTGAACAATGAATTTAGGTAGCTGGTTACTTGGTTTGCCAGTTAATCTACAGGTAACAAAATATCGTAAAACGAAAAACGCAAAGCGCAAAACTATAACTTAAAATTCAAAATTAATACAAAAAGTTTTGAGTTTTGAATTATGCTTTTACGTTTTTAGCTTTAAGTTTTTAATTTAATAGCAAAAGGATATATTGTTTACTAGTT
>JBGPSO010000050.1:0-8668 GCA_041490145.1 Atribacterota bacterium | reverse complement strand
TAGATATAGTGGAAAGAATTATTAAAAAAATAATGGAAAAAATTAAGACCACTGTAATATTTTCTACTCATGACCTCTCCCAGGCTTATCGTTTAGCAGATGAGGTAATTTCTCTTTTGGAAGGTAAAATCATTATACATGTTCCAGAAAATCTTCTTCGGGGAGCAATTGAAGAAGAAAATGGTATAAAATGGTTTAAAGCTACAAAAAATATAAAATTTGCTATAGTGAGTGAAAAGATTGGCCCGATATATATTTCTATTGACCCCACGGATATAATTTTATCTTATGAACCATTTCAATCCAGTGCTAGAAATTCATTTTTAGGGAAAATAGTAAAAATTATTGAGCAAAATCATTTAGTAAAATTAGAAGTAGATGTAAGTATTCCTTTAGTGACAATTATTACCAGAGAATCATTTCAACAAATGAATCTTAATCTGGGAAGCAAAGTGTATCTTACCTTTAAGGCTTCCGTGGTGAAAATATATTAATTTTAAGAAACAAGATGTTTTAAAAAATAAAAAACAATCTCTATAAACAATTAAAAATTAGGAAGTGGATAATCAATATGGTAAAACCCTTATTTAAAGTCAGTACCCCTCAAGAAGTGATTAAGACAATTAAAAATCATTTAGATATTGGTAAAATATTAAAAAAAAATCGAGAGATAGTCAATATTAAAGACTCCTTATACAGAGTTCTGGTTGAAGAGATTATCTCTCCTGGTAATCTGCCGGGGTTTAATCGTTCTACCATGGATGGTTATGCGATTAGGGCAGAAGATTCTTTTGGAGCAAGTGAGAGTTTGCCCTCATATCTGACAGTTATAGGAGAAATAAAGATGGGCGATAAGCCCGAATTTAAGATTAATCCTGGAGAAGGAGCAAAAATTTCTACTGGAGGAATGTTACCCGAGGGGGCAAATGCGGTAATGATGTTAGAATATACTGAACAGATTGATGATACTACTATTGAAGTAAGAAAGTCAATTTCTCCCTGGGAAAATGCAGTCCGAGAGGATGAAGATCTAAAATCAGGGGAAATTATATTAAGAAAAGGACACCGATTACGTCCCCAGGACATAGGAGTTTTAGCCGGGATAGGAAGAACTAATATAGAAATCTATAAGAAACCTAAAATTGCTATTATTTCAACAGGCGATGAGATAATCCCTACTAAATGCGAACCTCAGATAGGACAGGTAAGGGATATAAATTCTTACACCCTTGGAGCTTGTATTGAGGAGGCAGGTGGGATTCCCATTTATAGGGGGATTATTAAAGATGAAGTTAACCTTTTAGAACAAGAAATAAGAGAAATCATGGGAAAAGATACCGCAGAGATAATAACTATCTCTGGAGGGAGTTCGATGGGAGCTAGAGACATTACCTTGGAGGTTCTTAATAAGTTAGGAAAACCAGGCGTATTAATTTATGGAGTATCAGTGAAACCTGGGAAGCCTACTATAGTTGCTATTGCTAATAATAAGCCGATATTCGGCTTGTCTGGTCATCCGGTCTCAGCGATGATCATCTTTGATCTTTTTGTCCGACCACTAATCAGCTGGTTACAGGGAGGAGAATATAATTATGGCTATAAAAGGGAAATAGAAGCTGAGCTGACTTGCAATGTGGTTTCAGATTCGGGGAGAGAAGATTATATTCGGGTATTTGTCCACCAAGAGGGTAAAAAGTTCTACGCTAAGCCTGTTCTGGGGAAATCAGGATTGATTTCTACGATGGTGCGAGCATCAGGTTTAATAAAGATCGGGTTAAATATAGAGGGATTGGAAAAAAGCAGCAAAGTAGTGGTTAAGTTATTTTAACATTATTCTGTTTTTTACTTCTTTGGTTTTTTATTTTTGTTATGCTATATAGTATTCGAGATAAGATATATAAAACTTAATATACAATACTACATATTTAAATTTTAAATTTTTAGCTATGGCTTTACGTTTTGCGCTTTTCGTTTTACGTTATAATATATACTAAAGATTATTCACTAACGGCTAAATAATGACTAATTAGAGAAGGAAGATTGATTTGAAAAGGAATATTTATTTAAATAAATTAACTTTAAAAGAGGCTCAAAAAATATGGTATAAAAGTTTGTTAAAGTATAAACTTGCTCAGCCCCTAAAAGGAGAATTAGCTTCTACCGAAGATTCCTTAGGTCGGGTTACTGCTGAACCAGTTTTTGCCAAAATATCTTCACCCCACTATCAAGCAGCAGCTATGGATGGAGTCGTAGTTAGGGCAAGAGACACTTATCAAGCCTCTGAATCTTATCCCCGTAAGTTGAGAGTCGATAGAGACTTTTATTTTATAAATACTGGTAATCCCATACCTTTCGGGTTTGATGCAGTAATAAAGATTGAAGATATCAACCCGGTAGGCAAAATAGGACAGAGAGAAATAAAGAAAAAAGATATTGCTCTTGATCTTGCTGATAGAGAAGAAGGAAGTATCGAAGAGATTATGATATTTTCTTCTGCATTTCCCGGCCAGCATATTCGTAATATTGGAGAAGATTTAGTAGCCAATCAGCTAATTATTCCGATTAATCAAAGGATTCGTCCAGTAGATCTGGGAGCTTTATTGGCCGGAGGAGTAAATCAACTTTTAGTCCGTAAGAAGCCCAAAGTAGCAGTTATACCCACTGGTTATGAATTGATTCAACCAGGGGAAGAAATTCTTCCTGGTAAAATTATCGAATATAATTCTAAAATAATTAAAAGTTTGATTTCCGAGTGGGGAGGAAAGGTTAAAGTATATGAAATTGTTAAAGATGCACCAGAAGATTTGAAAAAAATTTTGCAGAAAGTTTGCCAGCAAAGTGATATTATAGTGGTATTGGCTGGTTCATCTGCTGGCTCGAAAGATTTTACTCCTGAAATTATCAGAAGTTTAGGCGAGGTTTTGGTCCATGGAGTAGCCATTATGCCCGGGAAGCCCACGATTCTGGGAATTATTAATAAGACCCCTCTTATTGGACTTCCTGGTTACCCGGTTTCTGCCATCATATCGGCTGAGCAGTTCTTAAAACCTTTAGTATTTACAAGATTAGGCCTGACTATGTCGAAACGACGAAAAATTAAAGTTCATATGGCTCACCAAGTGGTTTCTCGTTTAGGTGATGAGGAGTTTTTAAGGGTAAAATTAGGGAATATAGGAAAAAAAATGATGGCCTATCCACTTCCGAGAGGTGCAGGGGTAATAACTTCCTTGGTGGAAGCAGATGGTATAATTCGTATACCCTCATTAAAGGAAGGTTTAGATCTCGAAGAAGAAGTAAATGTTGAGCTTTGGAAAGATTTAGATATCATAAGGCATAATATTATAGTTACTGGTAGTCATGATTTAATCTTGGATATTTTAAGAAATGAATTACAGGAGAATTTTTCTGATTATAGGTTAGTGTCTTTTAATGTGGGAAGTATAGGGGGCTTAATAGCTTTAAAACAAAACCGGACACATCTTGCTACTGCCCATCTATTAGACTCGGAAAGTGGCGAATATAATTTCCCATATATCAAAAAAATTCTTCCCCGAAAAGAATTGGTGGTAGTAAATTTAGCTTATCGGGAACAGGGGATAATAATAAAAAAAGGGAATCCAAAAAATATCAAAGATTTAAACGATTTGACTAGAGAAGATATTGAATTTATAAATAGACAGAAAGGCTCGGGTACTAGAATTTTATTGGATTATTTATTAAGTAAGAGGGCAATTAATCCTATAGATATTAAAGGTTATTTCCGGGAAGAGTTTACCCATTTAATGGTAGCATCTGCTGTGGCAGAAGGGAATGTAGATGCTGGTCTAGGTATTTTATCTGCTGCTAAAGCTTTTCATTTAGACTTTATCCCTGTAGCCAAAGAAAGATATGATATAATTATTCCTGAGGAGCGGTATAATTCTTTGAGAATACAAAAATTACTTAGTATTGTAAATTCAAAAAAGTTTAAGAAAAAAGTATTGAATTTAGGCGGCTATGACCTCTCTCAAAGTGGAAAGGTGATTGAAGGATGAGTCAGTTAGTAGATAGTTTGGGAAGAAAAATTACCTATCTTCGGGTTTCTATTACTGATCGATGTAATTATAGATGTATTTACTGCCAACCTGAAAAACATTTTAATTTTATTCCTCACCAAGAGATTTTAAGATATGAAGAAATAGTAGAAATTATTAAAGAAGCAGTTAATTTAGGAATAACTAAAGTCAGAATAACTGGCGGTGAGCCTTTAGTAAGGAAAGGAATAATTGATTTTATAAAGAAATTAAGAAAAATAAAAGGATTAGAAGATATTTCTTTAACTACCAATGGTTATTTTCTAACTGAATATGCTGAAAAACTGAAAAATGCAGGACTGAAGAGGGTTAATATTAGCCTGGATTCCTTGCAGAAAGATAAGTATAGTCAAATTACCCGGGGAGGGGACCTGGAAAGGGTATTAAAAGGTATCGACTCTGCTATATTAGCAGAATTACTTCCTATTAAAATTAATACTGTACTAATCAGAGGAATTAATGATGAGGAGGTAGAAAATTTTGTAAGATTGACTTTAGAAAGGCCATTAAGTATTCGTTTTATCGAACTGATGCCTTCTTTAGAAGGGATTATAGATAATTATAAGGATAAATTTATTTCAGGTTTAGATATTAAAGAAAATTTGGCAAAAAAATATTCGTTTAATCCTATTAAGACAAATTCAGGCAATGAACCAGCAAAATATTACCAGATTGAAGGTGGTAAAGGTACCATCGGTTTTATTACTGCCTTGAGCCAGCACTTTTGCCAAACTTGCAATCGAATCAGACTAACTTCTGAGGGGAAGATAAGACCTTGTCTCTTTTCTAATCAAGAAATTGATCTCAAAAAAGCCCTTAGAGAGATGGGTAACAGTGGGGAAGATCAAATTCTAAGAAGAAAGGTAATAAGGGATAAAATAGAGATGGCAGTAAAATTAAAGCCAAAAGGTCATAAAATTAAAGAAGGGATATCAAATAACCTATCTTTTAAAATGTCCCGAGTGGGAGGTTGATAAGATGGAGGCAAAAGAGTTGAGCCACTTTAATGAAGAAGGAAGGTCTCGCATGGTAGATGTGGGAGACAAAGAGGACACTGCGCGAATAGCAATTGCCAAAGGTGAAATAGTTATGCGACCTGAAACCTTAAGACTAATTAATGAGGGGAAAATTAGCAAAGGAGACGTTTTAGCAGTAGCTCAGGTTGCTGGTATTATGGCTGCCAAACAGACTAGTCAAATTATTCCTATGTGCCATCCTTTAATGCTTACCAGCGTGGATCTTAATTTTAAAATTAATGAAGCGGCACATAAAATTATCATAAAATCTAAGGTCAAGACCGTAGGCAGGACCGGGGTAGAAATGGAGGCTTTAACTGCGGTAGCCATAGCTGGTCTTACTATTTATGATATGTGTAAGGCAGTAGATAGAGGGATGACCATAAAAGCCATCCGTTTGATAGAAAAAGCAGGAGGTAAGAGTGGGCATTATCTGAATCAAAATCATTCCGGTTAGATATTAAATGTTTACCCAGATAAATTGGAGATAGGAGAGGAAACATATATAATGAATAAAAAAATGAAAGGGAAAATTTTGGCAGTCTGTCGGAGTAAAAAGAAAGGAACAATAAAGACAGAAATAAGAGAAGGTCTGCTCATTGAAGATTTTGGTTTAAAAGGTGATGCTCATGCTGGCAAGTGGCATCGGCAGATTAGCCTTTTGGGAATTGAAAGTATAAATAAGATGCGTGATAAGGGTTATCAATTATCTTTTGGGGATTTTGCTGAGAATTTAACTATAGAAGGTCTGACCTTACCCAAACTTCCCTTGGGGACAAAGTTAAAAATTGGAAAAGAAGTGCTATTGGAGATTACCCAGATTGGAAAAGAATGTCATTATGATTGTGAAATAAGGAGAAAGATGGGAGATTGTGTAATGCCTAGAGAGGGTATTTTTGCTCGAGTTTTAAAGACAGGTATGGTAAAAGTCGGAGATGAAATTGAGGTGTTAACAGAATGATTGAGGTAGGTATCTTAACCATAAGTGATAAAGGTGCACGGGGAGAGCGAGAAGATCAAAGTGGAAAAGTAATTGAGGAGATAGTTAAAAAGATTGAGGGAGAAGTTAAATATTATCGAATTATCCCTGATGAAAAGGAAATTATTCAAGCTGAATTGGTAAAAGCAGTTGATAAGTTACACCTGGATTTAATTTTAACTACCGGAGGGACAGGTTTAGGAAAAAGAGATGTCACTCCAGAGGCCACCTTAGCAGTAATTGAAAAAGAAGTCCCCGGAATCAGTGAAATAATCAGAAGTGAAAGTTTTAAGAAGACAAATCGAGCGATATTATCTCGAGGGGTAGCCGGAATTAGAAAAAAAAGTTTAATTATAAATTTACCGGGTAGCCCCAAAGGAGTAAAAGAATCTTTAGAAATAATATTAAAAGCCTTACCACATGGTATAGAAATTATAAAAGGCGAAATTACTGAATGTGCAAGATAAGAGAAAGAAATTAGGTGATAGTTGGTGAAAGTTATATTTTTAGGCACTAGTTCGGGTATGCCCACTTTAAAACGTAATGTGTCTTCCATTGCCCTTATCTTTACTAACAGTAATAAGTTATGGTTGTGGGATTGTGGAGAAGGTACTCAACAACAAATCCAAAAAACCTCTTTGAAATTGTCTAAATTAGAGAAAATTTTTATTTCCCATTTACACGGAGACCATCTTTTTGGACTTCCTGGGCTATTAGCTTCCCGGGGTTTAAGGGGCGGAAAAATTCAGCAAAAAGTTCAAATATTTGGTCCCGAAGATCTCGATATATATTTAAAAGAAACCCTAAATATAACCAAAACCTATATCCCTTATGACATTGAGATAAAAATTATTCCACCAAATTTATCAGCAGGAATAATCTGGGAAGATGAGAAGTATATAGTTCGATACACAGAAGTAAATCACAATATTAAAACTTATGCCTATTCTGTCGAAGAAAAAAAGGATAGGAGTCATTTTTTAATAGATAAAGCCCGCCGATTAAATATCCCTCCTGGTCCAATTTATCGTACTCTAAAAGACGGCAAAACAGTTGAATTACCCAATGGAAGAATCTTTCAGGGTAAGAATTTTTTAAACAAAATTGAAAAAGGTAGAAAGATAGTCTTTTGTGGTGATACTACCTATTGTGAGAATTTATTGCATCTGGCTAAAGGTGCCGATCTCCTAATTCATGAAACAACTTTTTCCCAACAGGAAGAAGACCTAGCTCAACGAAATTTTCATTCCACCACGACAATGGCTGCCAGGGTTGCTAAAGAGGCTCAAGTCAAACAGCTTATACTAACCCATATTAGTCCTCGATATAGTTCAAATAATAATAGATTGGTAATAAGCGAAAAGGATTTACTTGCTGAGGCTCAGAGTATATTTCCTCAAACTTTATTAGCTGAAGATTTAATGGAGTATTTAGTATAAAACTTATTGATGAAATATGAAAAAAGATTAGTAAAAAACTTGAAATTTGTCTATTTTTAAGGTATGCTTTCGATATTATAAATAATTTTTCTTTTAATTAAGAAGAATTATTTGATAAAATAGTCAAGTAAATTTTGATTGATGGTGGTAAACAAAACAAAAATTGAGGTTTTATTGGACTTACTCTTAGTTATCGAATAAATTTCAAAGTTGGCAATTATAATAAAAGGAGAAAAATATAAAATGAAAGCTGTAGTTGATAAAGATTTATGTACTGGATGCGGACTTTGTGAAGATACTTGTCCCGAAGTCTTTGAGATAAAAGATAGTATTGCAATTGTAAAGGTCAGTAAGGTACCTGAAGATTTGATTGAATCATGCAAAGAGGCTGCCGATGGTTGTCCGGTAGAAGCCATAACTTGTGATTAAGATAAAAAAAAGAAAAATAAAATAATATTAATAAAAAAGGAGCAGATTAATTGAATCTGCTCCTTTTTGGAATATGGGAATATGGGGTCAGGTCTTGTACCTGTGACAGGGGACGGTTCTTTGACACACTTTTATTTCGTTTTTTATTTTTAAGATGTGAAGTTTAGGTCTTTACATTTGACCTAACTTTTTTCGGGGATTGGAATTAATATAACAGGGGAAGGTTCTTTTTATAAAAAAGAAGGATTTTTAAAATAAGTGTAGTATATAATAAATAAAGATATTTTAAGTTAGTATTTATATTCTAAAATAACAAAATATATATAGTTTTAAATAAATTTAATATTGTAACCTGTATAAAGGTAACAGGAGAGACCTTTTCTTTTATTTTAAGAAGAAAAGGAGCCGAAGAGGCAAGATACTAAATGTATCCAAACTTTCAGGCAAAAGGACTGTTACCGAACAGAACTCTGGAGAGCTTTATACCAAAAAGCACCGACGGGGCAATTCCCAATCTTTTAGGAAAACCCATACAGAGCTTACTAAAAAAATATTTCCTAATTATATAGGAAGAATCTTTCAGATAAAAGGACAGAGTAAGAGAGTAATATAATTACATTTTCTTTTATGTCTTTTTTTATTTACATAAAAAACATTTTGGAAGAGTGCACAAAAAGGGATTTAATATATAGAAATAGATATGTCAAATCTTGACAGGCTGACCGAGAATTT
>JBGPSO010000049.1:0-8688 GCA_041490145.1 Atribacterota bacterium | reverse complement strand
ATGATATATTAATAAATGAGAAAAAAGTGTGTGGAATCTTAACTGAGATGAGTGCAGAATTAGATATGATAAATTGGGTAGTAGTAGGAATAGGTATAAATGTGAATGTAGATCATCGGGAGTTTCCTGAAGATATTCAGGAGAAGATAATTTCTTTGCAAGAATTTTTAGGGAAAAAAATTTCACGGGTTAGGTTGGCACAAATTTTATTAGAAGAATTTGAAAAGTATTACGAAAGGTTAAAAAGAAGAGAATTTTCTTCTATTTTGAAGGAATGGAAATTGTATTCTCATACCCTGAGGAGGAAGATAAAAATTAATATGGGAGAAAAGATTATCACTGGAGAAGCTATCGATATTAATGAAGAAGGGGCATTAATTTTAAAGAAAGAAGATGGTGAGTTGTTAGAAATAATTTCCGGAACGATAATTTAAATTTTTTTAACATCGTCGTTAACT
This sequence comes from Atribacterota bacterium, assembly GCA_041490145.1. Lineage (GTDB taxonomy): Bacteria > Atribacterota > Phoenicimicrobiia > Phoenicimicrobiales > Phoenicimicrobiaceae > Infernicultor. Next base: position 8,230 of record JBGPSO010000049.1, on the reverse strand, counting down.
TAAGATAATATATAGGTTAACATTAATTTATCAGAAACTTGGAGGATTTAAGAATGAAAAAAATAAATATTCACCAGATGACCTTAGTTTCTTTGTTTGCTGCCTTAACAGCGGTAGGCGCATTTATTTCTATCCCCCTTTATCCAGTCCCTATTACTTTACAAAATTTATTTACTCTCTTGGCTGGTATGACCCTGGGAAGTGTTTTGGGGGGGTCAAGTCAAATAATCTATGTATTATTAGGGATAATAGGCTTACCTGTTTTTGCCGGTTTTAAAGCCGGGATAGGTGTTTTGTTTGGACCGACCGGTGGTTTTTTATTTGGATTCATAATTTCATCCTATATTATTGGGAAGATTATAGAGCTAAAAAAAGAAAAAGATATTTTTTATTATTTTCTAGCCGGTGGGTTAGGAATCGTAATTATATATATAATCGGGATAGCTCAATTATCTTTAGTAACAGGTATGGGAATAAAGAAAACTTTAATGGTAGGGGTATTTCCTTTCTTGCCTGGAGATATTCTAAAAATAATTGCTGCTTCCTTCATTGCCAGTAAATTAAAATTGGTCATCCCATTAAGATAACCGTAATAAATTGAATAAAAATTATAACCCACAACTTATATTATTATGATATAATTTATTAAATCAGAATAGTTAATTAATGTTTCGTGTACATGGCGGGGCGTAGCGCAGTTTGGTTAGCGCGCTTGGTTCGGGACCAAGAGGTCGGAGGTTCAAATCCTCTCGCCCCGACCATTAAAAAATGCTCTATAAAGCACGAAAAATTAGATTTCCTAAAGCCGATTCATGAAGATGCCCATCTAAAAAATCTAAGGAAAATCAAAAAACAAGGAATCGATAAATTTATTTCCGGTAAAAGATATTGGTAAAAAATAATTGACAATTTAAAGTAGTAGTTATACACCATTTCCTAGAAAGGAGGAGGTAGATATGAGCGATATCTTATTTTATTTGTTTTTAGGATTAATAGCCGGCGTCCTAAGCGGACTAATTGGGATCGGTGGTGGAATAATTATTGTGCCTGCCTTGGTCTTTTTGTTTGGGCTTTCCCAACATCAAGCCCAGGGAACAACATTGGCTTTACTGGTTCCTCCGATTGGAATCCTCGCCGCATGGACGTATTACAAACAAGGCTATGTGGACTTGAAAATAGCCGCCTTTATCGCTCTGGGTTTCTTTTTCGGTAGTTTATTCGGTGCCAAGATTGCAACTAGTTTGTCAAACGTAGTATTGGGAAGGATATTCGGAGTGGCGTTACTTCTGATTGCGTTAAAGATGATATTTTTCAAATAAGGAATCGGCGTATAACAGCGTGTTTACGGTTCGCTTACGCTCACCCAAATGCCTAATGTGGTTATAAAAAACCGCACTGAGTCAACATTTACTATTTTTATTATCTTTTATGTACTATGTGTTGCCACTATTGATTTTATAGCGAGAGATTGGAAGCAAGCGAACTTTGTTTACTATTGTTTTTACTTTTATTTTATCCATTATTTTAGCAACCATTACTCGATTTGTATATTAATTTATCAGTATAAAGTTGACAGACCAAAGATTAAGCTCCTTTCAGATACTCCAAATTAAATATATACCACTAAATATTATTAGAAAACCGCATATTATCTATTTTTCTCATTTATGATGACTTCTTCTTATTTACCAATGATTTTTTATAATTTCTTTATCTTTACAGGTATTATATTCTATTTGAATAGTAGTGTGATTTATTCCAAATTCATTTAATAATATCGAACTGATATTACTCCGTAGCTCTTCGGCTTTGCTTAAATTTATATCTTCTTTAACATCTATATGACCTTCAAAAAGAAATTCCTTATCATTTACCTGCCAAATATGAACATGGTGTAAATTATCTACTTCAGGAATTTTTTCTACTACTTCCTTAATCTTTAAAATATTAATCTGTACCGGTGTTTTTTCCATTAAAATACTTGCACTCTTTTTTAAAATTTCAAATCCCTCTTTTAAGACATAAGCGCCTATAATAAAAGTTAAAATAGGATCGACTATGGTTAGATTAAAATAATATATAAATATTCCCCCAATGATTACTGCTACAGAAGAAAGAGAATCTGAAAATAGATGTACATAAGCAGATCTAATATTCATATTGTCTTTTGAGCCAGGCTTTAACAAGAATACAGAAATTGCATTTGCAACAAGCCCAACAAGAGCAACAGTAACCATAATTTTACTTTCTATATTCTGAGGATGTTGTATCCTTAAATAGGCCTCTTTAAATAAGAAAAAATATATTATTATAAGAAAAGAAGAATTAAATAGGGCAGCTAAAATTTCTGCTCTTTTGTAACCAAAGGTATTTTTTAAAGTATTTTCTCTTTTGCTTAATTTTAAGGCAATAAAACTTACAATTACAGATATTCCATCACTAAAATTATGAAGTGCATCTGATAAAAGAGAAAGACTTCCAGACAATAAGCCACCTATTACCTCTACCAAAGTAATTATAAAATTTAATACCATAGTAATTATTAAATTATCTTCTCTGAAGTGATGATTTATATGATTAGAGTCCATCTTTCTTTTCCTTTCAATGCTTTTCATTTAGTTTATCTCCATCTATTCCTTTACTAATTTAAAATAATATTTTAAATTCTTATTCATTTATTTTTTCTCTTCGATCCATTTAGTAATTCCTTAATAACTTGAATGGCCCATTAAAAACCTCCACAATAAAAAACTAAAACCATATTAAGGAGGTAATAATAAAGAGGTAATAAAGATGACCCCATTAAATAGTACGTCATTAAGAGAAATATTTCAAGAAGCTTAGCTGAAGATTTCGAAAACTATCCAAGGAGTTAAAAGGCTTTACTTTTGGCGATCAAACAGATGGTAATCTATGAGGTATCGATCAATCGGTACCTTAACCTTTTTTATTTATCCGGATATCCACCGCGCAAGATTCGGATTACCAATTAAAAGAAAAAAAATTGCAAAATAATACTTGACATTATTTTTTATTTTGATATTATATATTCAAATAATCGAATATAGATATATAAGGAAGTTAGCGTTATGAAACAATATGTTGATTTATTTAAAGCACTTTCGGATGAGACACGTTTGAGGATTATGGTTTTACTTTCAGAAGAAGAACTCTGTGTCTGTCAGATTGAGGCTGCCTTGGAGCTTCCTCAGGCCAAGGTTTCCCGCCATCTTACGGTTTTAAGATACGCTGGCCTGGTTAAAGACAGGCGAGATGGCTTGTGGATTTATTATTCCCTTGCTGAGCCAAAAAATGAAATTGAAAAGAACCTATTTGAATGTTTTAGAAAATGTTTACGCAAAGAAGACGCTTTTAAAACAGATTTATCCAATATGAAAAAATGTATTGCCAAACCCTTAGATTTAGTAGCCAGGATGGCAAAGAAGTTGTAATTAATTCGACAAAAGGAGATATTGTGGATGGAAAAACCAAGGAGTTAGCAGGAATTGCGGCAGCAATTGCCGGCCATTGTCAGAAGTGTTTTTCTTATCATTACAATGAGGCAAAGAAATTAGGTATAGTTGCGGGTGAGATTAATGAGACTGTAGAATTTGCCAAAGCTATCCGTTCAGCCGGCAATCAAGGGATGGATGAATTTGTTGATAAAATGCTTGATCAAAAAAGATAATTCCATACAAATTAAAATAACTACGGAGGTAATTTTAATATGTCAAAGAATACTTTAATTATATATGAAGGAGCTATGTGTTGCTCAACGGGAGTTTGTGGCCCGGAACCGGATAAAGATCTGATAGAGTTCAATAAAACATTAAAAAGACTGCAAGGAGAATTCAAGGATCTAGATATAACGAGGGCAAGCATATCTTTTAACGTAAAAATGTTTTTGGAGGATAAAGAAATATTTCAATTAGTTCGAGAGAAAGGCCAAGATATTCTTCCCATAACCACAATTAACAGGGAAATCATTGCGAAGCAGAAATATCTTAAATTTGACGAATTAAAAGCGGCACTTGAAAAAAATAACCCGACGTAGCTTTAATTAAAATCTATTGGAGGGGATACTCATGAACAAATTAATAGAACCAACACAGAAGAATGTGACTAAATTTATATTCTTTAGCGGTAAGGGAGGGGTTGGTAAAAGCACGATGAGTTGCGCTACTGCTACATGGCTTGCTAAAAAAGGCTACAAGACCTTACTTGTGACAACCGACCCCGCTCCGAATCTTGCGGATATATTCAAGCAAGAGATCGGGCATAGGGTCACTTCTATTAAGGGTGTCGAAAATCTTTCCGCCATTGAAATAGATCCCGACATTGCTTCGGAGGAATACAGAGAAAGAATTATCGCGCCCATGCGAGAGCTTTTAGATGAAAAGAATTTACGAATAATAAAAGAACAGTTAAATAGCCCATGTGTTGAAGAGGTCGCTGCCTTTGACAAATTTATAGAGTTTATGGACGACCCGCAATACGAGATTGTTATATTTGATACAGCGCCAACCGGGCATACTATTAGGCTCTTGGAACTTCCTTTCGGCTGGAGCGAGACATTACAGAATAGCGCCTCAACCTGTATTGGCCCCGGAGCTTCTTTACAGACGGCAAAATCTAAATACGAGAAAGCCATTCGTTATCTTCAGGATGAGAACAGGACTTCTTTTATATTTGTTTTAAGGCCTGAAAACGCCTCTTTGCTTGAAACAAAAAGAAGTTCAGAAGAGGTGGCCAAGCTAGACATTGCGACAAGCGCTCTTATAGTTAATGGATTATTGCCTGACGAAGCGTGCACAGACAAATTTTTTATGAAGAAAAAAGAAGGAGAACAAAAAATAGTTAAGAAAATAAACTCCGAATTTAAAGACATAAAGAAAATATTTTATCCGCTTAAAGCATTTGAAGTATCCGGGTTAGAATTATTGGAAGTGGTGGGTAAGTCTTTGTATGAAGGAAAAGAAAAAGAAGTTATGACGGCCGCCTTACCTGAAAATAAGCCGGTAGAAAGTTTGGAGATAGCAAATCATCCAGAGGAAATACTTAGCTTGTTATCTCCTAAAGATGGGACAAGATATATTTTCTTCACTGGTAAAGGCGGAGTTGGTAAGAGCTCTATTGCCTGCACGACTTCCGTATATCTGGCAGAAAAGGGATTCAAAACATTAATTGTTACGACAGATCCGGCATCGCATTTGCACGATATCTTTGAACAAAGAATTACGCATACTCCTACGGCCATAGGCAAATTAAACAATCTATTTGCCGCAAGGATAGACCAAGGAAAAGCTCTGGAAGAATACAAAAATAGGATTTTAGACGCTGTCAAAGATCAGGATATGGAAACGAAGAAATCAGTAGAGGAAGATTTAAATTCACCATGCGCTGAAGAAATGGCCGCGTTTGAGAAATTCATGAGTTATTTTGAATTAGACGGATATGATGTGATAATTTTTGATACTGCTCCGACAGGGCATACATTAAGGTTGCTGGAACTGCCTTCGGACTGGAAAGGTTTTATCGATTTAGGCACCTTGACCAAGAAGACATCCGAAGAAACAAAGTCTAAATATAATAATGTGATAGAGACAATGAAAGACAAAAAGAAGAGTACGTTTGTTTTTGTGATGTACCCTGAATATACGCCAATAATAGAAGCGTGGAGGGCATCTGAAGATTTGAAAAAACAGGTAGGTATTGAAACTGCTATGGTCGCTGTTAATTATCTTCTCCCTGCGGCTTATGGGAAGAACGAGTTTTTTGAGAGCAGAAGGCGGCAGCAGAAAAAATACTTATCAGAAATAATCCGTAGATTCGCAACGCCTATGCTTCGCGTGCCTCTTCTTGAGAGTGAGCCCAAAGGGGTGGATAACCTCATGCAGTTCGGGAAAAACATTTTTGATAATGGAAGTATTTAGAAGATAGAAGAAATAGAATAACGGAATGATTATAGGGGTGATTAGCCATGTCAGAACAAAAAACAGTAAAAATTTTTACTTTGGAACAACAATTTCCTTGCGGGCCAAATTCATCCTGCTGCGGGCCAATAGGCCAGAGTGAGGATGATGTAAAGAAGCTTTCTGATGCTATTAGAAATTTGGGTGTAGGCGTAGAAATCTATAATATAATGGAAGATGGTTTTGCTGGGCGATTCCCAATTGTTGCGAACTTATTGGGTAGCTTCGGCCCAGGAATTGTGCCGATATTGGCTATAGGAGATGAAGTTATTTCTATGGGTACCCCTACGCCTGAAGAGGCAGTTCAGGCAGTAAAAGAAAGGCTTTAGTAGGAGGTGAGAAAAGGTGCCTAACTATGAGTATGTTTGTTCAGAATGCCAGAATAAGTTTGATATACGGGCTAGTATTGCTCAGAGAGAAAAAGGGTTAAAGCCCGAATGTCCTAATTGTCATAGCAAAAAGACCATTCAAGTCTTTAGTAGCTTTGCGGTTGGGGGTGGCTCAAAGGGTGGATTTAACCCTGGTGGTGGCTTTATGCCGGGTTGCGGTCCAACCGCAGGGCCAGGCTGTTGTTAAATCAAGGAGGTGTATTAAAATGGAAGTCATATCGTATATCAAAGTAATGGAAGCGGCAAGGGAGTTTGGCCAGGCCTTGGCTGATTGCGATGAGTGTCGGGCAGTTAAAGAGGGACAAGAGACATTAAGAAAAGATAAAGAGGCAAGTAAGCTATTATCTGACTATCAATCAACCCAACGTTCTATTCAGACGGCTCGGATGTGGGGTGGAAGGTTATCCAAAGATGATTTGAATAAATTAAAGAATCTTGAAGTGAAGATAAACTCTAATTATGTTATCAAAAATCTTTTAGATGCCCAGAAGAGGCAACAAGAGGTGTTAGGAAGCCTTAATACCGAAGTTTCCAATCTATTAGGAATAAACTTTGCCTCAAATTCAAGTGCTGGCGGCTGCTGCTAAAGGAGAAAAAATATGGAAAAACTTAATGGCAATTTAATTGTGGAGAAAGCAAGGTCATTTGCGAAGATTTTACGCTCATCCCGAGAATTTCAGGAATTCCATTCTGTCCAGGAGAAACTTAAGCAGAATAAAGAGGCACAGTCTATTTTGGAACAATTTCAGAGGAAACAGAGGGAAGTCCAGGAGGCACGGATGAAAGGCAGAGGTTTTAGCGGAGATGGATTCGATGAGATAGTAAGACTCCGGCGTGAACTCGAAAGCAATTCTATAATTATAGCTTGGGTAAGAGCGCAACAAGATGTAATTGGCCTGATTCAGGAGGTTAATAAGATAATCTCTCGTGCCGCAGGCTTTGACTTTGGCCAGAGTTCATCCAGTGGTGGCCCTTGTTAGACAATCTTAGTAAAGGAGTAATCTTATGTTTATTGGAAAGACAGTTGTTTTAGGGGTAAGCGGCGGTATTGCTGCCTGGCAGACACCAGAGATTATTGGCCGACTGAGAGATTTAATGCTTAATGTCTATTGCATTATGACTAAATCTGCCACGGAGTTTATCACGCCTCTTACGTTGCAAGTTTCTGCCCAAAATCCTGTAGCGGTAGATATGTTTGAAAGGCGAAAAGAATGGAATATTGCCCATATTGCTTTAGCAAATATAGCTGATCTTTTCTTAATTGCACCAGCTACTGCCAATATCATTGGAAAGCTTGCCAATGGTATTGCCGATGATCTGCTCTCAACCACTGTTTTAGCTACTAAAGCTCCGGTGGTCATTGCCCCGGCAATGAATCCCAATATGTATTCAAATAAGATTACTCAAGCAAACATTAAGAAACTAAAAGAGTTGGGTTACCATTTCATCGATCCCGAATACGGCAAGACCGCCTGTGGCACAGAAGGCGTAGGCAGGTTAGCCAGAATACCGGTTATTATAAATAAGGTAATAAATCTGTTAGAGAAGCAGGATGAGAAAAAGGAGAAGGAATGAGCAAGGTAAAGATTTTTTCACAAGAGAAATGCCCTACTTATAAGGATGCTCAGGAATATATGAAGTTGTTAGACAGAGAAAGTATACCTTTTGAATATTATAATGTCGGCACTCCAGATGGTTTAGCTGAGGCTGCTTATCACAATATATTAAGCTCGTGTGGCATTATTACTCCATCCGTAGTAATAGTTAATAATGAAGGAAGAGAAACAGCATCCTGGAAGGGGATGCTTCCGGTATTAAATGAGCTAAGAAATAACTTGAAATAGTATTTATCTTATTATTTTTATCATT
>JBGPSO010000048.1:0-8988 GCA_041490145.1 Atribacterota bacterium | reverse complement strand
ATCAATATCGCTCCTATAGCCGAGCCTATAGTCATTCCTAAAATTGCAAAAAGTTCAAATGTACTATAGGCCATCCCCCTTTTTGTTTTTGGAACAGATTCAGCAATTAGTGAATAGAAAGAAGGTAGTTGAAGGGCGCTTGAGCTATTAGCGATGATCAAAAAAAGTATTAAAGTTGTCCAATGAGAAGAATTAGCGGCTAAAAAATATAAAAGCGGAAGGGCAAAGGCGGGAATAATTATCAACCGTTTTCTTCCGAAAATATCAGAAAGTATTCCTCCTAAAAATTGCATTAGGGCATAAGAAAGAGCAAGCAAGGTGTAAGAAAATCCTACTTGAAAATCGTTTGCTCCTAATTCTCGAAGATAAATAGGAAGAATAGGATACCAGGTAAAAAAAGCAATTAGGATAAAAAGAACCGTTAAGGATAGCACGGAAATATTTTGTTTGATAAATAAAGATTGACGGATTTTAGTCCAAAAATTCATTAAGAGATTCCTTAAGTTAAGTTTAGTACTAAATTTTTTATATAAACTATGGTAAAATATAAATAATTATAGCATAATAAAAAAGATAAGGCAGTAAATGAGAAAAATAAAAGGGAAAAAGATCTTAGGGAAGAATATTATAAAAAAAGGAGTGATATAAATGGAATTGAAAACAATAAAAATGGAATTTCCTGAGGATGCCAATATAATTATTGGTCAGACTCATTTTATTAAAACTACAGAAGACCTTTATGAAGTGATGGTTAACGCAGTGCCGGGAATAAAATTTGGTCTGGCTTTTAATGAAGCCTCAGGTCCTTGTTTAATTAGAGCAGAAGGAAATGACCAGGAATTAAAATCTTTAGCCATAAAAAATGTAAAAGTTATTGGAGCAGGGCATATTTTTGTAATTATCTTAAAAGATGCTTTCCCTATTAATATATTAAATAGTATTAAAAATTGTCCTGAAATTTGCACCATATTCTGTGCTACAGCCAATCAAGTTGAGGTTATAATTGCTCAAACCGATTTGGGAAGAGGAGTATTAGGAGTGATTGATGGATATTCGCCTAAAGGAATAGAAACCAATAAAGATGTCCAAGAACGAAAAGAATTTTTAAGAAAAATTGGGTACAAACTTTAAAAAATAGTAGAAGTCAGAAGTCAGAATATAATAGTATCGCGCATAGCTTTTGGTGAGTAGAGTGATTGGTAATGTGCAATAAGTGACGAGTGATATGTAGGGGTTCGATTCATCGAACCCGTAATGAAAAACTAAATAAAGAGATTGCCACGCTTCGATAAATCGAAGCTCGCAATGACTATATACTAACGACTGACGACTAATTTAATTGGGAGATTGGCCAATTGGTAAATTGGTGAATTATATTATAAAAGGAGTGAAATTAATTATGAGGAATAAACTTTACAGATCAAGTAAGGATTGTATGATTGGAGGTGTATGTGGAGGGATTGCTGAATATTTTGATGTTGACTCTACCCTGATTAGATTACTGGCGGTATTGGTTGTCCTTTTAGGCGGTGCAGGAATTATTGCTTATATTATTGCCTGGATTATAATCCCCAAAAATCCGGAACAAGAATCTGATGAAAAATTTGAAAAGAAAGAAAAAATAAAGGAAAAGATTAAGAAAGGCGCTGAGAATGTTATAGAAGAAGTTAAAGAGCATTTTGAATCAAAGGAATCTAACCATAATATAGAAAGAAATAGAAGGATTTGGGGAGGTATAATTGTAATAATTATTGGTGTAATTTTTCTATCTGGCAGTTTTTTCCCCTGGGTGGCTTGGGGTAATTTATGGCCTCTAATTGTAATTGCACTTGGGATAATCATTATGGTTCAGGCATTTAAAAAATAATTAATGTCCAATAGGGGGTTTATGTCATTAACTGAACAGATAAAAGAGTTAGGACCAGAAATTGGCCTGGAGGTAATTAGAATTACTAATGCTGAAGACTTTCCGGAAACAGAAAAGCAGATTATAGAAAATATAGAAAAGGGTTATATCCCTAAAAGTGATTATTATGCTTCGAAAAATATTTCAGCAGGTTCTAATAATCTGCATCTAAACAGAATTGGAAAAAGATGTAATCCGAAGAGTATTTTAAAAAGAGCAAAGTCTATAATTAGTGTGGCTCAAGATTATTTGATAGAAGAGACAGAAAATATAACCGATAAAAAACAACTTTGTGGAAAAATTGCTAAATATGATGTTGGTAATTTCTATTATGATCTAAAATTAAAATTAAAAAAGATAGTTGATTTTATAAATCAAAGAAGTGATTTTAAATATAAATCTAAAAATAAATCTTGTTATGTATCTTTAGTGGAAAAGCCAATTGCCGCACGAGCTGGGGTTGGTTGGTATGGAAAGCATGGTATAATTATTACCGAAAGATTTGGTTCCTGGGTAGTCTTGGGAGAAATTATTACTGAATTAGAATTAGAGGCAGATGCTCCGCTTCTCCAAAGCTGTGGTGATTGTAAAATATGTATAGATTTGTGCCCCACTCAAGCAATAGTTTCTCCTTATATAGTCGATCGCACCAGGTGTCTGCAATATATTTCCGAAAGACCGATGAAAGTACCTGTAGCTTTCAGGGAAGTCTGGGGAGATAGATTATATGGTTGCACCACCTGTCAGGAGGTTTGCCCAAAAAATATTAAGATAAAACCCAGAAAATACCAGCCGAAATATGGATATATCAGTTCAAGTGTTCCCTTAATACCACTATTACAAATTAGCGAAGAAGAATATCAAAGGTTTTTTGCTTATAACCAGATTGCCATGAGACCTAGAGAAGCAATTAAAAGAAATGCCGCTCTGGCTTTAGGAAATATCGGCGATCCTCGGGCTGTTAATCCTTTAGTAAAAGTCTTACAAGAAGATGACAACTCGATGGTGAGAGGTCATACCGCCTGGGCGCTGGGTAAAATTGGAGGAAAAAAAGCAAAATTTGCTTTAGAAAAGGCTCTAAAAATAGAAGAGGATAGAGAAGTAGGAGAAGAAATTATAGCTGCCTTGAGCTTGTTATCTAGTTAGTTAGTTAGTTAGTTCTAAATTGATTTCAAACCAGCTAACCAGCTAACTAATTAACTATTATGATTAAATATGATTAAAAGAATGTTGGATTTTAGAAGGAAGGATATAGGAAAGAATGATACAGGTAGCAGGATTGACTAAGATATTCAATGATAAAAAAAGAGGTAAGATAGTAGCAGTTAATAATCTGAAGTTTAACTGTAGGGAGGGGCAGATATTTGGATTATTAGGTCCTAATGGAGCAGGTAAAACTACCACTTTGCGGATTTTAGCTACTATGATGCTCCCCACTAAAGGGGAAGTTATAATAAATGGATCTGATGTGGTTAAAGAAGCAAACAAAGTAAGAAGGCAGATAGGATTTTTATCCAGCGAAACAGGGTTATACGACCGCTTTACCCCTCGAGAGACTATAAAATTTTTTGGCCGAATTAACGGGATGGAAGATAAAATTATTGAAAAAAAAATGGCTGAAATATTTCATAATTTAGATATGGAAGATTTTCAAGATGTTAGAGTACATAAACTTTCCACCGGAATGAAACAGAAACTCTCTATCGCCCGCTGTATTATTCACGATCCCCCCATATTGATTTTAGACGAACCGACCTTGGGTTTAGATATAATTACTGCTCGAACTGTAACTGAATATGTTAAAAGATTTAGAGAGCAGGGAAAATGCATTATTTATTCTACTCACCTAATGCGGGAAGCGGAAAGATTGTGTGATGTAATAGCAATTATTCATCAGGGCAATCTTATTACTCAGGGAACATTAGAAGAATTGAAGAAAAATTCATCATCCGAAGATTTAGAAGAAATATTTTTTGAATTAATAACTCAAGGAGAGAATTTAGAATGAATTGGAAAAATATCAAACTTATTTTTATTAAAGAGTTAGTGGGGACTGTCCGGGATAAAAGGACCATAATTGCTATGATAATAATCCCTTTAATCTTTTATCCTCTTTTATTTATGGGAATTGGCTATTTTAACCAGATGGGAAATGAAAAATCAGAGGAGGCTATCTCTAAGATTATAATAATCGGAGCAGAATTTTCCCCTCCACTGGTGAAATATTTTCAAAACAACCCAAAAATTGAAATTCTTTCTATACAAAATAACCCTCTACTTAAACTACAAAAAGGGGAAGTCCAATTAATTTTAATCATCCCTTCAGATTTTAAAGATAAAATAGAAGAAGGAGAATCCTGTCCACTTATTTTGAAATATGATGCTACAGAGACCAAATCAAGGATAGCTCAAAAAAGAATTAATCAAGCAATTGCAGAATACGAAAAGGAGATAATTTCTCAACGGCTTTCTATTATGCATTTAAAAAAAGAATTTATTCGTCCTTTAATTTTTCAAACGGAAAATGTAGCGTCACCACAAAAAGTGACTGGCTCATTGTTGGGAGCTTTACTCCCTTATTTGATTGTAATACTCATCTTTGTAGGAGCGATGCATACAGCGGTAGATATTACTGCGGGCGAGAAGGAAAGAGGGACTATTACTACTTTGTTAGTAAGTCAAATAAGTCGATTAGAAATTGTATTAGGAAAATGTTTTGCAGTAATGTTGATCTCTTTTATCAGCATGATTTTAGGTTTGATAGGGCTTACTCTTGCCTTTTTATCCGGAACTTCTATTATGGGAGGTATAGAAGGAGTGGAATTTGGAATTTCTTTTAGTACTATCTTTTTGCTATTTTTAGTATTACTCCCTTTGGTCGGATTAGCTAGTGCAGTTTTGATAATGGTAGGTATATTTGCCCGCAATATTAAAGAAGCTTCAAGTTATATTACTCCTATATATATGCTGACTGTCTTTTTAGGAGTAATCTCCATAAGTCAAGGAATAGAATTGAGTGGTAAAATGTTTTTAGTCCCGGTATTAAATAGTAGTTTTGTTTTTAAAGAAATACTAATGGGGAAGATTTATTGGAGTCACATTATTACTACTTTTAGCGCAAATATGGTTATTGCTACCTTAGCTCTACTAGGTGCCACTCGCCTTTTTACTAAAGAAGAAGTTCTTTTCAGAAGTTAAAAATAGTACCCTAAGGATAGTACCCTAAGGCCGGTAGGACAAGCGTCTCGCCTGTCCTAAAAGGTGATAAGTAATGGAAGAATGCAGTCAGGTTATCAATCAAGAAAAACAAAAACAAGCAAAAGAATATCAGAAGAAAAAAATTATTTTTAAAATAGTTGAGGCAGCTCTTTTTTTAAGCTATTTTTTAATATTAATCTTCTGCAACTTTTCTTTTACAATTAAAGAAAAAATATTGCATTTTATTGATCTGGAATGGCAGGTTATCGCCCTATATATTTTCTTTGTTCTAACTGCTTATAATTTAATTTCCTTACCTTTAGAGTTTTACACCTCTTATACCTTCGAGCACAAATATCATTTTTCTACTCAAACAGTCAAAGATTGGTTCAAAGATTATTTAAAAAGTTATCTTTTAAGTTTAAGTTTGGCTGTCCCTATTATGGAAGGAATTTATTGGGCTATCAGAATATTTCCTCTAAATTGGTATCTGATAGTATCAATCTTTACTGTTTTTTTAGCTGTTCTTTTAAGCTATCTTTCCCCTATATTGTTGACTCCTCTTTTTTTTAAACTGAAAAAGATAGAAGAAGACAATGAATTAGCCAAAAGATTAATTAGATTATGTAATAGGATAAATACTAAAGTTAAAGGGGTTTATGAAATAAATTTTAGTTCAAAGACTACTAAAGCCAATGCTTATCTTTCTGGATTAGGGAATACTCGGAGGATTGTAATAGCAGATAATCTTTTAGAAAATTTTACTCTCGACGAAGCAGAAGTTGTGTTTGCTCATGAATTAGGTCATCAGGTTCACAAGGATCTTATAAAAGGAATATTTTGGATTAATTTGATGTATTTGGGCGCTTTTTATTTTACTAGTCTTTTTTTAAAAAGATTTAGCTTTTATTTAAGATATGAGTTAAGTGATATTTCCAATTTCCCTGTTTTCGCCTTATCTATGGTGGTTATTATTTTTTTATTGGGTATTCCTCTTAATTTTTACTCTAGAAAGAGAGAGTGGAATGCTGATAAATTTGCTTTAAAAATAACTCAAAAAATAGACGCCTTTATAACCTCTATGGCCAAGTTTACCAACCGAGATTTAGCTGATGCCTATCCTTACCCTTTAATTGAATTTCTATTTTATACCCATCCTTCTATTAGCAGGAGGATTAATTATGCTCAGAATTTTAAAAAGAAGATTGGATTAAAATGTAAAAAAATAATTTTGAATTAATAGTTTATTATTATATTATTAGAGAAATTGTATTATAATATTATAATAATAAAGATAGATCCTAATCCTTACTAGAAATTTTAGAAATTGCTATTTTATTCTGAAATCTTTTAGCTTTTTGTAACCTTCGAAGTAAGGGAACATATTTACTAAATGTTTTTTAATAAATTCAAGGAGGAAGCATTGATGAACTATTTTCTAACCGAAGAACAGGAAATGATAAAAGATTTAGTAAAACAGATTGCCCAGGAAAAGATTGCTCCAGTAGCTATTGAATTAGATGAAAAAGGAGAATTTCCCTGGGAACTTATGAAAATATTTGCTCAATCAGACTTGTTTGCCATGTTTGTTCCAGAGGAATATGGTGGACTGGGGAAGGGTGTTTTAGACTTGTGTATTATAATAGAGGAATTAAGTAAAGCCTGTGCTGGAGTTGCTGTAACTTATGCTGCGAGTTCTTTAGGCACTTATCCTATAATATTATTTGGTTCAGAAGAGCAGAAGAAAAAATATTTACCGCAGATAGCTAAAGGGGAAAAATTAACTGCTTTTGCTTTAACCGAATCAGATGCAGGCAGTGATGCCGGAAGTATTCGTACCACTGCGGTTTGTGATGGTGATGATTATATTATAAATGGTAATAAACAATGGATCACTAATGGGGGAGAAGCAGAAATTTACACTGTAATTGCTATAACAGATAGGGCTAGAGGCAGTCGTGGTGCTTCAGCATTTATAGTAGAAAAAGGAACTACGGGTTTTAGTTTTGGCAAAAAGGAAGATAAGATGGGAATTCGTTGTTCTGCTACTCGGGAACTAATCTTTAATGATTGTAGAATTCCTAAAGAAAATTTACTCAGTGGAGAAGGTAAGGGATTTTTAGTGACGATGAAAACCCTGGATAAGTCCCGTCCCGGAGTGGCAGCCCAAGCTGTAGGAATTGCCCAAGGGGCTTTAGATGATGCGATAAAATATGCCCGAGAACGGATTCAATTTGGAAAACCTATCTCTTCATTTCAGGGGATTCAATTTATGTTAGCTGATATGGCTACTCAGATTGAGGCTGCTCGAGCTTTGTTGTATGCGGGAGCACGATATATTGATAGTAATGCAAAAGATATTTCCAAAATATCCTCAATGACCAAATTATTTGCTTCTGATGTAGCGATGAAAGTTACCACTGATGCAGTACAAATATTTGGTGGTTATGGTTATATGAAAGATTATCCGGTAGAAAAAAGAATGAGAGATGCCAAGATTACCCAAATTTATGAAGGGACTAATCAGATACAAAGGGAAATTATTGCCCTACAATTAATTAAAGAAGCAGCTAAAAATAGAATGTAAAATTTTGTGCCAGGTACAAAATTTTACATTCTATTTTACGTAAAGAAAGGGGTATGAAGAAAGATAAAGAATAATTTTTAAAAAAAGAAGGGTTTTTCAAAAATATGTAGAATTATAATATATAATATAAGATGTTAGAGAAATATTTTATCTTAATTAGGAAGTTAGTTTACATCTATATTTAATATTTTTTAAAAGGAAGTGTAAAAAATGAAAAAGAAAAGATTTTTAATTTTATCTCTACTCGTAATGGTGTTAATCTTAATTGTCGGGTGCACTCCATCAGCTCCCCCAGTCCAGTATGGCACTATTGATGTGAATTCCACTCCTGCCGGGGCCAAAGTTTATCTTGATGGGGTATATACCGGACAGGCTACTCCTATTGTACTTACTAGCGTAGTAGTAGGTAACCATACCATAAAATTAGATCTATTTCATTATAAAATTTGGGAAGATACTGCTGTAACTGTTGTTGCCAATGAAACTACCTATCTTAATCCGCCTTTAGTTTATGCCCCTGAAGAAACTAAAACTTTGCAGCCCGGGCCGGAAGGCATTGATAGTGGAATAGAAAGTGTAGCTCCTAATAGCAATTATGGAAATTTAACATATTGTGATGTCGGAAATAGTGCTATCACTATAAGAAGAACATATATTAAGTTCGATTTGAGCACTGTTCCGGCAAATGCAGTAGTGGTTGATGCTGATTTAAAGCTTTATCACTATGGTGGGCCTGGTACTTATGACTTTACAATAGATTTATATAACGTTACCAGCGCTTGGGATGAAAGCACAATTACTTGGAATTTACAGCCAACTTGCTCCGTTGATGCAGAAACTACCAGCGATATTACCATGGGTGCTATCACCTGGGAATCCTGGGATGATATAGATACCTTAGTGCAGGCTTGGTTAGATGAAAGCATAACTAATTATGGGGTAGTGTTAAAAGATACTGATGAAGCTTCAGTTAATACAATAGCTTATTTCCGGACTTCTGATTATACCAGCGATACCAGCAAACGTCCCGAATTAGTAATATATTATTATATTCCTTAAAAGAATCAAACTTAGTATGACCTAAAATTGGACTAAATAGAAAAAATAAGTTAGGTAGAGCAAAAAAACTAAATGAACTCAATCTACCATGGGCAGGTTAAAATAATAAAAATTTTAACCTGCCCTATTAATTTTTGTTCTTATTTGATGAGGAGATACTTTAGATAAAGAATTTTAATAAAGGTCTATAAAAATATAAAAAATAAAAATGAAAAAGTTATCTAAAAAAGAAGGATTT
>JBGPSO010000047.1:0-9066 GCA_041490145.1 Atribacterota bacterium | reverse complement strand
TCTGACTATTGATAAGAATCTTCAGCTCTACGGAGAGAGTTTGCTTGATGGTAAAAAAGGTTCTATTTTAGTAAGTAATCCTTATACTGGGGAGATATTAGCTTTAGTCAATAGACCTTCTTTTAATCCTAATTTATTTGCGGATGGAATTTCTTATGCTGATTGGCAAAGACTTTCTTCTGACCCTGATTATCCTTTGACCAATCGGAGCGTTCAGGGCGTTTATCCGCCGGGTTCGATCTTTAAAGTAGTTACCGTGATTGCTGCCTTAGAAGAAGGAGTTACAGATAGAAAAAGAAAAATCTATTGCTCAGGTACTTATAAATTAGCGGATAAGGTATTTACTTGTTGGGAAGAGTCAGGACATGGGAGTTTAAATGTTATTGATGCTATTGCTAATTCCTGTAATATCTATTTCTATACTATAGGAAACGAATTAGGAATTGAAAGATTAAATAAATATATTCATAAATTTGGATTAGGAGAAAAAGTGGGTATTGATTTGCCCTCAGAAGCAATCGGGACAATTCCTTCTGCTGAATGGAAGGAGAGGGAGTTTAAACAGATATGGTTTCCTGGTGATACTATAAATCTTTCTATAGGTCAGGGGTATCTTTTATTAACTCCTTTACAGATTCATAGTGTCATTTGTGCTATTACTACAGAAGGAAGAATTTATAGGTTACATTTAGTAAAAAAGATAATTTCTCCCGATGGTAAAATAGTTAAAGAAATTGAACCAGAAATTTATAAAAAAGTAGATATTTCTTCACCTTCATTTCAAACTACTAAAGAAGGATTGAGGGAGACTATATTAAAAGGGACAGGTTGGCGAGCAAATGTTAAGGAATTATCGATAGCTGGTAAAACCGGAACTGCGCAGAACCCTCAGGGAGAGACTCATGCTTGGTTTATTGGATTTGCCCCTTACGAGAATCCGGAAGTTTGCATTACCGTTTTTTTAGAAAATGGGGGAGAAGGAGGAGATGTAGCTGCCCCTATAGCTCGAGCTATGTTAGAAAAATATTTTAAGATCCAAGAATGACAAATTTGGTGCCTGGCACCTTTTTTGTCATGCCAGGATCTCAATTTTGGGAGGATGGAAGTTGAGGGAAAAATTTAATAAATTAACTGAAAATTTAGATTATACTTTACTATTTTCGGTAGTGATAATCTGTTTTTATGGTCTCTTGGTGTTGTATAGTTCAACCCGTTTAGCAACTACAGAGGTAGATAATCCTTATTTTTTCGTAAAGAAGCAGTTCTTATGGATGGTATTGGGATTTTTATTTTTAACTATAATTATTTTTATAGACTATCATAAGTTAGAAGGATATTCCCAGCTGATCTATATTAGTGCAATTATTTTGCTGATAATGGTTATAATTTTTGGGAGGTCAACTTATGGAGCAAGGCGTTGGTTACCTATAGGATCTTTTGGCTCTCAGCCTTCGGAGTTTGCTAAAGTTGCCTTAATAATTTTTTTGGCTAATTTCTTATCGATAAATAAATTGAAACTGGATAATTTTTTCTATTTTTTACTTCCATTCACTTATACTGGAATATTAATTTTATTAGTATTTTTACAACCGGATTTGGGAACTTCCTTAGTATATTTAGCCATTCTGATAATAATGTTATTTGTGGTAGGGGTTAAGATAAAATATTTAATTTTTACTTTTATAGTAACTTTATCTTCTATTCCAGTGTTGTGGACTTTTCTAAAAGATTACCAGAAGAAGAGATTAATTTTATTTTTTAACCCTAACCTGGACCCTTTAGGGGGCGGTTATAATGTTATTCAATCGAAGATTGCTATCGGTTCAGGTGGTTTCTTAGGAAATGGACTCTTTAGTGGCTTACAAAGTCAGTTGAATTTTCTCCCTGCTCAACATACTGATTTTATATTTTCTGTAGTAGGAGAAGAATTAGGCTTTGTCGGAGCCATCTTATTATTAGGACTCTATACCATTATCTTATGGAGAGGAGTTAAAATAGCTCTTGAGGCAAAGGATTTATTGGGAACTTTATTAGCCACCGGGGCAGTGACTTTCCTCTTTTTTCATATAGTAGTAAATATTGGTATGGCTATGGGAATGTTTCCAGCTACCGGGTTACCTCTATCTTTTTTAAGTTATGGTGGAAGTTTTATGATTTCTAATTTATTGGTGATAGGGCTATTATTAAATGTAGAAGCACATAGATAAAATGGTGATATTATTAGTCGTTAGTGAATAGTCGATAGTATTTAGTTAGTTGGTTACCTGGTTAGTTAGTTATAATTTTGTAACGGGTTTGATGAGGAGAGAAAAATTTGGATATAAATATAAAAAAAATATTGTTTGAGGAATTATTAGATAAAGTAGAAAAACCGGGTAGATATACCGGTAAAGAATATAATGAGATAATAAAAAGGGAGAAGAAATCGACGATTAAAGTAGTCTTAGCCTTTCCTGATTTATACGAAATCGGGATGAGTTATTTAGGGTTTAAAATTCTGTATGAGATTATTAATAAAAGAGATGATGCGCTGGCTGAGCGAATTTTTTCACCGGCAGTAGATATGGAAAATTTACTGAGAGAACGACAGATACCTGTTTTTTCTTTAGAAACCTATAGAGCTTTAAATTCTTTTGATTTAGTTGGGTTTACCATTCAACATGAATTATGTTTTTCTAATATTCTGAATCTCTTAGATCTGGGAGGTATCCCTCTGAGATCTACAGCGAGAAAAGAAGAAGATCCCTTGATTATTGCTGGTGGTCCAGGGACTTTTAATCCTGAACCTTTATCCGATTTTATAGATTTATTTGTGATTGGAGAAGGGGAAGAAATTATTGGTGAAATTATAGAAGTTTATAAAAGATGGAAAGAAAAAAAACAAAGTCGATCTAAACTCTTAGAAAAATTGGGTCATCTAGAGGGGGTATATATTCCCTCTCATTATAATGTTGATTATCTTGAAGACGGAAAAGTTAAATCCATTACTCCTAAAAAAGAAGCATATCATTCAGTAATTAAAAAACGAATTATCTCTAATTTTGATCAAGTATTTTATCCTCTTTATCCTATTGTCCCTAATATCGATGTGGTTCATGATAGAATAACTTTAGAGATTTTTCGGGGGTGCACTCGGGGATGTCGTTTCTGCCAGGCGGGAATAATTTACCGTCCGGTAAGAGAAAAATCAGTTGGAACTTTGGTCAAATTAGCTGATGAAATTCTTGCTCACACTGGATATGAAGAGATCTCCTTGTCATCTTTGAGTTCGAGTGATTATAGTGAAATAGAAAGATTAATCACTCAATTGATAGACCGATTTAAAGAAAAAGGAGTGGGAGTTTCTTTGCCTTCTTTGAGGATAGATACTTTTTCGGTTGCTTTGGCCCAACAAGTTCAGAGAGTCAGGAAGACTGGTCTCACTTTTGCTCCAGAAGTTGGGACTCAGAGATTAAGAGATGTAATCAATAAAAATGTTCAAGAGGAGGATCTATATTCATCCATAAGAGCAGCTTTTCAGGCTGGGTGGAGAAAGATAAAACTTTATTTTATGATAGGATTACCTACCGAGACAGACGAAGATGTGGAAGAAATAATCAAGTTAGTTAACAAAGTTGACCGCATAGGCAGAGAAATAATGGGGAGGAAAATAAATATAAATATTAGCGTATCTGCTTTTGTGCCCAAATCCCATACACCCTTCCAATGGGAAGCACAGGAAGCAAGAGAGAGTTTATCTAAAAAAATTGGATATTTGAAAGATAGATTAAATTGGAGGAATATTTCCTTTAGTTATCCCGATATTAACCATAGTTATTTAGAGGCAGTCTTTGCTCGAGGGGATAGGAGATTAGGCGAAGTATTAGAAAGAGCCCATTATCTGGGGTGTAAATTTGATGCCTGGAGAGAACAATTTAAATTTGAAGCCTGGCAACAAGCCTTTGTTGATAGTGGACTTAGTATGGAATTTTATGTCAATAGAGTACGGGAAGATGATGAAATCTTACCCTGGGAGCATATCTCTTGTGGGATTAAGAAGGAATACCTACTCAAGGAAAAGGAAAAAGCTTTAAAAGGTGAAACAACCCCTGATTGCCGCTTTGATTCTTGTACTTCCTGTGGAGTATGCTAAATTACAAGTCTGGTAATTGTAATTTAATTGATGAATTGAATAAAAGGAGATTTATTTTATTTTGGAACAATTAATCAGAGTAAAATATAGTAAAGATGAACCTATTAGATATATTTCTCATTTAAACTTAGTTCAGGTTTTTACTCGGGCTTTAAGAAGAGCCAATATCCCGGTGGTCATATCGTGCGGTTTTAATCCTCGGTTTAGAATATCTTTTGGTCCCCCTTTACCCTTAGGGATCAGTAGTTCATCTGAATATTTAGATATTCGTTTAAAGGAAAGAATAAAAACTGAGGACTTAGTTGGTAGGTTAAACAGAGTTTTACCTGAAGGATTGAAGATATTAGAAGCCAAAATAATCCCCTCATCTGCCGATTCTTTAGTAAAAGTAATCGATAGAGCTTCTTATTTGATAAACTTAAAATCAAGGGGAAGTTTATTAAATTTGGAGGATGACAATGGGGAAAGCAAATTAAAAGAGTTAGTGAAAGAGATAGATAAAGATATTAAAATTTTTTTAAGATTAGAGGAAATTATGGTAGAAAAGTCGACTAAAAAAGGGGTGAAGAGGATTGATATAAAACCATCAATTTTAGATATGTCAGTTAAAAAAATTCAACACCAATTTTTAGAACTTAATTTAGGTCTGAATATAGGACAAGAAGGAAATTTAAATCCTCGATATGTAATTAAAGCCTGGTTATCTCATTTTGGTAATAATTTTGATATTAAAAAAATTTGTAGATATGGATTGTATATTAAAGGTAAAGAAGTTATTGAAGATTAATTTTTATTAAAAGAATGTTGATTTGAATAGGGTGAATCTTGCTCATCTTTACTAATTAAATAATTTAGAGTAAGATAGATGAAGATTAATATTAAAGTAAAACAGGAGTTTGGAATGAATAAAAGAGTAATCATAGATGTGGGTTTAACTGAAGAGAGAGTAGCGATAATTGAAAATAGTCGATTAGTGGAAATTCACATTGAAAGAATTGAAGATGACAAGATTGTTGGTAATATCTATAAGGGAAAAGTAACCAATGTTTTGCCTGGAATAGAGGCAGCATTTGTAGATATTGGAATTGAGAAAAACGCTTTTTTACATATCGACAAAGTTATAGCTGATCAAGATAAAGATAAAGAGACTGTTACAGAAACTGAGATTACCCCCCAGCTTACTTTAGATAAAATTAAAGTTGGTCAAGAGATAATGGTGCAAGTAGTAAAAGAGGCGATAGTTCCTAAAGGGGCTCGAGTTACTACCAATATTAGCCTTCCGGGTAGATATTTAGTTTTGGTGCCTAATAACATAAATATGGGAATTTCCCACCGGGTTGAAGAGGAAAAAGAGAGAGAAAGATTAAAAAAAATTGTTCAAAAACTAAAGCCTAAAAATGCGGGATTGATTATTCGAACTGCTGCTTGGGGTAAAGAATTAGAGGATTTTTTACCTGATTTAGATTTTTTGACTAGATTATGGAATAAGATAAAAGGGAGAGTAAATAAAATTAAAGCTCCGATGTTATTATATGAGGACTTAACTCTCACTTATCGAATTATTCGTGATCTATTTACCGAAGAGGTAGAAGAAATTTTAATAAATTCTAAGACTGAATATAAAAATATACTACAGTTTTTAAAAACTCTATCTCTATCAGAGTTAGAGCCGAGAGTCTCTCTTTACGAAGGAGAAAAAGCTATATTTGAAGAATATGGTATCGAAAAGGAAATTAATAAAGCTTTACAAAAGAAGGTATGGCTTAAGTGTGGAGGATATTTGTTCTTTGACCAAACTGAGGCTTTAACAGTAATTGATGTAAATACTGGTAAATTTGTTGGTAAAAAAGATATGAGAAAGACTATTTTGAAGACTAATTTACAAGCAGCAGAAGAGATAGGTTTTCAGTTAAGGTTAAGAGACATTGGAGGAATTATTATAATCGATTTTATCGATATGGATAACCAAGAAGACATCGAAAAGCTGATAAAGAAATTAGAAGAGAGTTTGAAGAAAGACAAAACTAAGACTAATATCGTTCAAAATACTGAATTAGGTTTGATAGAACTTACCCGAAAGAGGTCAAGGAGAGATTTGGAAAATATGCTGAGAATTTCTTGTCCTTACTGTTCCGGAACAGGTAGAGTTTTATCTTCAGAAAGTGTAAGTAATATGGTTTTACGTAAGTTAGAAGAATTATGCAAGACTTCAAGAGCGGAAGCAGTTCTATTAGGTGTACATCCTAAAGTGGAAGAAGCCCTCTCTGGGACGAAGATGTTACTAATTAAACAATTAGAAAAAAGTAATAAAAAAACCATCTATATTAAATCTTCAAAAGAAATACACATAGAAAGAATAGAAGTAGTAGCAGTAGGTAGATTAAAAGAAGTAAAGAAGATCAAGCAGATGTTTAATTAGTTATTTGATTAATTAGTTAAATAATCTACCAATCTTCCAATCTACCAATCTACAGTTAATATAGTTAGCTAGTTAATTGGTTTGATATTAATTCATCAACCAGCTAAGCAGGTAACCATTAACCAACTAACTAAATACTTAATACGCAATACGAAATAATTTGACAACTTTATAAATATATGCTAAATTTTATAAGCATCTGTTTTATCCGCACAGGTTGGGTTTAAAAGTAATCATTTTTTGATTGCTACCTAATCCTGGCGAGTTTAGAAAGCAAGGAGGATGGCGAGGAATGCAAGCAGTTATTGCAACTGGAGGGAAACAATACTGGGTAAAAGAAGGAGATATTATCAGGATTGAAAAGATAACCCAAGAAAAAAACCAAGAAATAGAATTTAATCAAATATTGATGGTTAACAAAGAAGGAGAGTATATTATAGGCCGACCATTAGTGGAAAAGGCTAAGGCTATTGGGAAAGTTTTGAATCACGATAAAGCTAAAAAAATAATAGTTTTTAAGTATAAATCCAAAAAAAGATATCGTAAAAAGACTGGACATAGACAACCTTATACCGAAATCTTGATTGAAAAAATAGAAGTATAAAGGTAGCCTATAATATAAAATTATTTATATTGATTTATATTAATAATAAATTTAATTTAAATAGAAGTAGGTTTTAGAGAGTGAGGTGAGGGATTATGGCACATAAAAAGGGTCAAGGTTCAGTTCGAAATGGTAGAGATAGTAATCCTAAGTATTTAGGAGTAAAACGATTTGCTGGTCAATTTATAAAAGCAGGAAGTATCTTAGTAAGACAGAGAGGGACTAAAATTCTTCCTGGAGAAAATGTGGGAAGAGGAAAAGATGATACTTTATTTGCTTTAATTGAAGGATTTGTAACTTTTGAAAGAAAAGGGAAAGATAGGAAACAAGTCTGTGTTTATACTGAAAGATCTTAAGGAAAAAGTTTATTTTATAAATCAACCCTGGGTTTTTTTGTAAAACTCAGGGTTTTTTAATATCATGTAAAAAAAGTGCCTGGCACAAAAGTTTACATAAATGTAAAAAAATTGCCTGACATAAAAATTTCATTTTTTAGTAGGAGAAGATTATGTTTGTAGATAGGGTGAAAATAGAAGTAAGAGCAGGAAGAGGGGGAAATGGCGCAGTAAGTTTCAGAAGGGAAAAATATGTCCCCAAAGGTGGACCAAATGGAGGTGATGGCGGAAAAGGGGGAGATGTGATTATAGAAGCTGATGAAAAGGTCAGAACCCTGGTGGATCTTTATAATCACCCGCATCAAAGGGCGCAAAACGGAGAAAGTGGTCAGGGAAGCAATAAGACAGGTAAAAGTGGAAAAGATTTAATTATAAAAGTTCCCCTTGGGACTATAGTAGAGGATATAGATAGCTCCATAATTTTAGAAGACTTAACTAAAAATGAGCAGAAAATTACTGCGGTGGGAGGAGGACAAGGTGGACAGGGAAATTTTCGCTTTAAGAATTCTATTAGAAGGGGACCAAAATTTGCGCAAAAAGGAGAACCAGGAGAAGAAAAAAGATTGTATTTAAGTCTTAAAATAATCGCTGATGTTGGATTAGTTGGATATCCTAATGTCGGAAAATCTACTTTGCTTTCTCGGATTTCTTCGGCTAAACCTAAGATTGCTGACTATCCCTTTACTACCGTCAATCCCAATTTAGGAGTAGTGAGGGTAGATGAAACAAAAAGCTTTATAGTGGCAGATATTCCAGGATTGATTGAAGGTGCCCATCAGGGTATAGGTTTGGGAGATAAGTTTCTAAAGCATATTGAAAGAACTCAAATAATATTACATCTAATCGATGGTTCTACCATAAAAAAAGAGGATCCCTTACATGATTTTACGGTGATAAACAAAGAATTAAGTAATTTTAGTGAAAAACTAGCTCAAAAATTTCAACTTATAGCTATAAACAAGTGTGATTTATCTTCTGCTAAAGAAAATTTGAATTATCTTAAAGAAGCTTTTTGTGAAAAAGGTTATAAAGTTTACCCAATTTCTGCCTTAACTAGAGAAGGAATAGATACACTGGTTTATGCTCTTTCTTCCCTATTAGATAAACTGAAATTAAAAGAAGAAGAAAAAGTTGATAAAGTTTTACCTGAAAAAGAGGTAATATATAAATTTACTCCGCGGTTTATAATTTCTAAAAAGGAAAATATTTATGAAGTAACTGGAGCAGAAATTGAACGAATAGTGGCAATGACCGATTTTAATAATGAAGAGGCAATAGAAAATTTTCAGAAAATAATCAAAAAAATAAATTTAGAAAAGGTTTTAATTAAAAAAGGAATTCAAGAAGGAGATCAAGTAAAAATCAAAGGAATGTTTTTTACTTTTTCTAATAAATAGAGTATAATTTTATTAATTAGTTAATAATAATTATGGTTTTTCGCTTTTAGCTTTAACTTTTTAGTTTAATAAGGTGAATTAATGACCAAAAAATTCGATAGACTTTTAGAAAATATTTT
>JBGPSO010000046.1:0-9090 GCA_041490145.1 Atribacterota bacterium | reverse complement strand
TAGGCACAAGAGAGCTTAAGGATGATTCTATTTTTGATGCTAAACTATCTTCATTTATTGAAGGTATCACTCAAAAAAATTAGGGTTAGGCTACACAATTTTATTTGCCATAATGCTCCCCGAAAAACATAATGGTAGTTTAATTCCTATAGGAAAGAGTAAAAAGCGTAAATACCATGCGATGATCAGGAATAGGGGTTTAACCTTACGATAAAAATATACAAGGGACACATTCCATTTCTTTTTGAATTCGACAGGGAATGATTGAACTAGCTCAATAATTAGGTAACTTTTTCTAAATTTTTGTAAGGGTTGATAATCTAATCTCCTATTTTTCTTATAAATAATTATATTCATATGACAGAAAGACTTGGTCTTTTAGTGCAAAGAAATACCTGGATTCCTGCTTGCGTAGGAAAAACAAAGTCCTGAGATTGCTTCCTCTGCTTTCGCAGGGGCAGGCTTACTTCGTTTTTCGCAATGACACAAGAACCTTTATTTACAAGGGTTTTAGACCCCCTTCAGGAATGCCCTAAATACGCACGTAGAGTGCCTTTTTTGAGGCCTCAATTTTCGAAAAATCGGCAATTACGACCCCTGTTTTTGGCCTATTTTTGCCTCCCCAAAATCACCAAACCCTTATAAATAGCCACTTTCAATTTTTGGAGGGGTGAAAATTTAGCTAAAAAAAGCCATTTTTGAGGGGTAAAACCATAGCTCGGCTTAAAATAATGCAAAAAAAGAACGTTTTTTCGCATTATGCCATTAAAACCATTATAATATAAGGCTTTTCTGCTTGCTATTTTTACACATGCAGGCTGTTAATAAGTAGTTATTATTACCAAATTTATCATTCAAATAAACCAAAAAATATTTAGTCAATTATTTTTTAAATAAAAGATTGATATTGTAGTCAATATATACTACAATTGTATTTAGAAAGGAGTACAAAAATTGGAGATATTACAGATTACCAAATCTAGATTAAGAAAAGAATTATTAAATCTTTACTTTACTAATCCAGATAAAAAATATTATTTGAGAGAATTGGAGAGAATACTTGATTTTTCAGTAGGAAATATTCGCAGAGAAATTATCCAACTTAAGAATACAGGTCTTTTTCTTGTAGAGAATAAAGGAAATCTGACTTATTATTATTTGAACAAGTCCTACCCTCTTCTTCCAGAGATAAAAAGCATTATCTTAAAAACTGCAGGAGTTCCAGGGGAACTTAAAGAATCTTTGAAAAAGGTAAAAGGCGTAGAATGCGCATTTATCTATGGTTCTTTTGCTAAAGGAGGAGAAAAAGAAAGTAGCGACATTGACTTACTTATTATAGGAAAAATAGATGAAGGTAAGCTTATTGATAAAATTAAAATACTGGAGAAAAAGCTACAAAGAGAAATAAATCTTACTCTTTATGAAAAGAGTGATTTTATCAAGAAGAAAAAGGAAGGCAATCCATTTATTCTGGAAGTAATAAAAGAGAAAAAGTTTTTTTTAATAGGAGATGAAGATGAGTTATAAAGAAACAGTTAAACTGATGCTTGATCGCGGATTATGACCCTTTTCTGCCGGTATCAAAATTGGAAGCTAACAATGCTTTAAAGATTGCAGAGGAGTTTGTAAAAAAGATTATTGAAATTGTCAAAAAAGAAAATCCTCAGCAAAATATTAATTTTTAATTTAATGGATTCCTGCTGAAGTTTACACTCACGAAAGTGGGTGCAGGGAAAACAAAAAAGAGCGTTCCTTCTTATTCCGCACTCAAAATCCTTATAATATAAGGCTTTCCTAACCCATAAAATACACGGTATATCAAGTCACTACTACACCTAAAAATAGAAAAGTAATAAGAGATTATTTTTTAATCTAGCGGGAAATCCCCACCTGTAAAGGCGGGGATGAGAGCTATTTCCTGTTTCTTCCGTTCGTACTTTGCTATAATGGATACATGAAATTATATAAAGCGGCTCATACCGTATATAAAACTCAATATCATATTGTTTGGATCACACGCTATCGGAGGAAGATTCTGGTCACCGGCGTAAAAAGTTATCTGAAAATAAAGCTTCGGGAAATCAGGAGATATTATCCGGATTGGGAATATATAGAGATAGGAATAAAACAAGATCATGTTCATTTGTATATGGTCATTCCCCCAAAGTATGCGGTAAGCAAAGTAGTGGAAACCATCAAAAAGAATACTAGTAGATCTCTAAGCAGAAAGTTTGTTTTCTTGAAAAAGGTGTATTGGGATAGAAAGGGCGTTTGGGGTAAAGGATACTTTGTCTCTACGGTAGGAATAAACGAAGAAGTAATCCGAAGATACGTCCAATTACAAGAAGAGGAAGAAACAGGACAAGCAAAGCTTGAGTTTTGAACGTACCACGCCTGTAAAGGCGTGGGAATCGATTAATGAAGATTTTTGAACCAGAATAGCAACAACAACAGCAGAGTAAAAATTATACCCTAATATTGTTGTTATATGGTTATTGTTCTTACTTGTTGTTAGTGTGGAATTATTCCACTAGGTCTAATGGAGAATTTACACTAGGGTAGTGTAAAAATTACACTACCCCTTTACTTTAAAGGCGAACCAGATATTTATAGTCCTTTGCATTTTGCTGAAGGGCTTTTTTTGTTTGAAAAAGGATTTATAAAAGATTTGTAGTATAATAAATATAGAAAAATTATATTATATTGAAATAAAGTACTTGAAAAATATACCAGGTTGAACGCACAAACAAAGTAGTCCGGCTATTTTAAGGAGGCATAAATGAAATTTTGTTGGGTAACTATCAATGTAAAGGACATGGAAAAATCATTGCATTTTTATCAAGAGATCATTGGTCTTAATATTAATAGGAGAATGAAGCCAAACTCTGATATGGAAATTATTTTTCTGGGATCTAGTGAAACACAAATAGAATTAATTTACAATACAAAAGTTGATGATATTGCTATTGGAAAAGATATTTCTCTGGGTTTTGTAGTTGATTCAATTGAACAAATTAGTGAGATATTGAAGAAAGAAAATATCCCGATACATTCAGGACCATTTCAACCAAATCCTTCTATTAGGTTTATATATATACTCGACCCAAATGGAATAAAAATTCAATTTATTGAAAATA
Organism: Atribacterota bacterium; assembly: GCA_041490145.1. Taxonomy (GTDB): domain Bacteria; phylum Atribacterota; class Phoenicimicrobiia; order Phoenicimicrobiales; family Phoenicimicrobiaceae; genus Infernicultor. Next base: position 5,953 of record JBGPSO010000046.1, on the reverse strand, counting down.
TAAAATAAGAAGAAGAACAATCTAACGAGATTAGGTCTTTGAAATAATAGAATTAATTACTTAGGCAAGCACAAAATAATAAAGTGCAGTTTTATAAAAATAATAAGCGAGGAATTAACTATGTCAGGGAAGAAAAAATATCGCGTTAAAGTAAGCGAGAATGGTCCTTATATCGTAACCGGTGGATTGCCCTTGTTAAAGCAGATCATTAAGATAAATGATAAGGGCGAGTCTATAGGTTGGACCGAGGGCCAGAAGTATCCAGATCGTGAGCAATATGCTCTTTGTAGGTGTGGTCATTCAAAAAACCACCCCTATTGTGATGGTACTCACGTTAAAATTAAATTTGAAGGTAAAGAAACTGCAAGCAGGGATAGTTATTTCGAGCAAGCGAGGAAAATAGAAGGCCCTGAACTAATACTTTGTGACGTTCAAGGCCTATGTGCTTATGCACGTTTTTGTGATGTGGACGATAGAGTTTGGAAACTTGCTGGCGAGTCTGATGATCCAGAAAAAAAGAAACTTTGTATCAGCGAGGCTACTAATTGTCCTTCTGGTAGGTTAGTAATTATTGACAAAAGGATTGGTAAAAAGATTGAGCCTAAATTTGCGCCATCAATTGGTCTTATCGAAGATACCGCCGAGAAGGCCAGCGGTCCAATCTGGGTTAAAAGTGCTATACAAGTTGAATCTGCGGATGGTTACGAATATGAAATTCGTGAAAAACAAACTCTTTGCCGTTGCGGTCAATCCGAGAACAAACCATTTTGTAATGGCGCTCACTCCTCTTGTCAATTTTCCGATGAAAATTAATAGTGGTAATATTGTCACGCAGAATACAAATAATAAATAATAGGGACAAACATCTATTTTATTAAGAGAAAAATAGACAAAAAAATATTTCTTTTGGAAAGCATGAATTCCATATGAATTCCGGAAGAATGGAAGAAATTTATAGAGGCGCCTGATAATCCCGATGAAATAAAAGAGATCAGGGAAAAGACCAGAGCAGGCCGGCCTCTTGGATCCAATGATTTTATTGAAAGGCTTGAAGGACAGCTTAAGAGAGTTTTTAAATTAAAGCCGAAAGGAAGGCCTAAGATAAAAATATGAAAATCAGTAAATATCTTTTAGAAATTGTAGTATTCGTGTGTGGAGCGGTCGTTATGATATTTGAGCTTGTTGGTTCAAGAGTGCTTGGACCATATTTTGGAACATCGATTTTCGTTTGGACTAGCTTGATAGGTATTATTTTGGGGAGTCTTAGTATTGGTTACTATTTAGGCGGAAAAATTGCAGATAAAAAATCCAGTTTTAAAAGTTTATCCCTGATTATTTTTTTAGCGGCAATTTCAATTGGCCTGACGGTTTTAATAAAAGACTTTTGGCTTTTCGTTTTGCAAAATAGTTTTACCGATATCCGAACTTCCTCGGTTTTAGCATCTCTTGGTTTATTTTTGCCAGCCAGCGTGTTTTTGGGAATGGTTTCTCCTTATGCTGTAAAATTAAAAATAAACAACTTAAATACTTCGGCCTCAACGGTAGGTAATCTTTATGCAATATCGACCACTGGAAGCATCTTCGGAACATTTTTGTCCGGTTTTTATTTAATTCCACACTTCGGCACAAATAAATTATTGATTATTTTATCAACAACATTAGTTATTATTTCGTTGGCACTTTATGCAAAAAAAGACACTAGGATTAAGCTATCTGTTTTCACTATTGTTGTTATTGGTTGGTTTGCAATTAGTGGACTTAATTATATGCTCCCCAAAAGCGGATTTATAGATATTGATACGGCCTATAATCGTATTTGGATTTATAATCGTATTGATTTAAGGACAAATAAGATAGTTAAAATGATGGGAATCAACAACGAGAATCATTCGTCGATGTTTTTAGATAGTGACGAATTAGTTAACGAATACACCAAATATTATCATTTGGCAAAACATTTTAATCCGAATTTTAAAAAAACATTGATGCTTGGCGGTGCAGGGTATTCATATCCCAAAGACTTTTTACATAAATATCCCCAGGCAACAATTGATGTAGTTGAAATTGATCCCAAGGTAACCGAGCTTGCCAAAAAATACTTTAAATTAGAAGAAAGTCCAAGACTAACTATTTATCATGAAGACGGAAGGGTATTTTTAAACAAAACACAAGGAAAATATGATGTAATTTTTGGAGATGCTTTTAGTTCTCATTATTCTTTGCCATACCAATTAACAACAAAAGAAGCGGTGCAAAAAAAATATAATATTTTGAATGATGATGGGATTGTTATATTAAACATTATTTCAGCGATAGAAGGCGAAAAAGGTAAATTTTTAAGAGCAGAATACGCAACATATAAAAGCCTTTTCCCACAAGTTTATTTATTTCCTGTGACAGATTCGGGTAATAGCAATATGGTTCAAAACATAATTTTAGTAGCCCTAAAATCTGAAAAAGTTCAAACTTTTAATGACAGCGATCCAAAGCTAAATGAATATTTGCAGCATTTATGGAAAAAGACGGTTGATGCGGATATTCCAATTTTGACTGATAATTTTGCACCAGTTGATTATTATATTAATAAAACGATTTAAAAAAATAAGCCATCGACAAACAAATTGCACCATTTTTAATCGCTCGCTCGTATAATAGGAAAAAATAGGGACAGATGTTCATGCTCAATAATTCGGTTACTTTTTCTAACTTTTTATAAGAGGTCAGATAATTAAGCCCCTTGACACCGATAAGAATGAGCGTATGTGTTACTAAAAATATAACTTAAAATTGAAGGAGGGTATTGCTATGTCTGAAGATTTTAGAAACTTTCTTAAGGACAGTATTCAGAAAACCATTGATTTTTCGATTACGGACCAAGGCAGAGGCATTAAATCACCACCGGCAGAAAAGCCTTGTAATCCTGAAGATAAAAGAATAAATCTTATTAAACCGGGGGATTGGAAATTAATTCATGAAGTAAGTGTTGAGACTGCGATTGCCAAAAGGAAATCGAGAAGGTCTTATACTGAAGTTGCAATAAAGCTCGAAGAACTTTCTTTTCTTCTATGGGCAACTCAAGGCCTTCGAGAAAAAAGATCTGCAGTTAGAAATTACAGAACCGTGCCTTCAGCCGGATGCAGACATGCTCTGGAAACCTATATTGCGGCTTTCAGGGTTGAAGGGATTCCAAAGGCGATTTATCGTTATTTACCGATGAGTCATCAACTGGTTGAAGTTGTCAAACACAAAGATCTTGAGGGTTTGCTAACCCAGGCCGCTTCTGATCAATCATTCGCTGGCGAAAGCGCAGTGACCTTTATTTGGACAACTATACCGGCACGCATGGAATGGCGATATGGCAAGTCATCTTACAAAGTGATAGCCCTGGATGCCGGCCATGTTTGTCAAAACCTCTACCTGGCGTGTGAAGCAATTGGCGCCGGGACTTGTGCTATTGCCGCTTATGATCAAGAATTTGCAGATAGCATTCTGGGAATTGATGGTGTGGATGAATTTACCATTTATATGGCACCGGTTGGGAAAGTTCAATAAGAGATTTTAAAAAATATAGAGAAATATTAATATGATATCGTAAAATAAAAGTTTTTATGATTCATAATATGCTCGAAATGACAGATAACCTCTTTTTTATTAGCCTCTAAAACCCTTTATTTACAAGGCTTTTAGACCCCCTTCAGGAATGCCCTTTAAACGCACGTAGAGTGCCTTTTTTGAGGCCTCAATTTTCGAAAAATGGGCAATTACGACCCCTGTTTTTGGCCTATTTTTACCTCCCCAAAATCACGAAACCCTTATAAATAGCCACTTTCAGATTTTGAAGGGGTGAAAATTTAGCTAAAAAAAGCCATTTTCGAGGGGTAAAACCATAGGTCAAGACAAAATAGGGGCTTAAAATGCCCTTAAATTGAATATCTTCTGAAACCCTTATATTATAAGGCTTTCCTCTTGTTATAAATTAGTTAAAATCATAAGCTTTGAGCTCCTGCCATCCCCTTGACCTTTCCTTATCCGCATCTTCCTTTATCCTCTGTCTTTTCACTGTTTCAGGATCAAAGACAAGACCGTCAGGAACAACTTCCATTTTACAGACGTCCTTTATCATTTTCTAAATGCTTGTTATCTGATTATTAAATCGTGCCAAGAAATCAATATCGAGTGTACTTCTCCACTCTGGAACATGCCAAACTATAAACATTAGCGCGCCTTTTAGAATAAATTGGTTAGCATATTCTGAACAGCTAAACCGATAAAGAAATCTTTCTATTCCAAAATATTGCAATACTTCTGCGAAAGGACGATTTGTTTCTTTCGCTTTATTTTGTAGTTTTGCTCGTATAGAGGCTGGTATATTTTTGATATCTTTTTTCATAGCATAGCTTCCAAAATAGGTTTTATAATATTATCAACACGGCAAATCTCCGCATATTGCATAATCTCTTTAGGCTGTACGTCTTTTTCTGTTATAGCAATCCTGAGAGCTTCTCTGGCAACATCCATTCCGATCTTATTTCGGAATTTGAAACAATCGGCAATCGTCTTGGCAAGGCTATAAACTTTTATCTGATATCCCTCAATTTGGTGTTTTTCAGTACCTGCTTCCCATGTTTTAAATGTAAATCGATAGAATTTAACTGGAGGGTAATTAATTTTGTTAGCATATGCACCACGGGGAATTGCTATATTAACATAGCGGGGTATCTCGCTGGTTGCTTCATGAAAAGCAAGTGCAGAAAGTAAACATACAACTCCTTTTGGAACTTTGATTGACACAGCTACCAGATCCGGGTTTGACAGGGTAAAACCATCAGATAGTCTATATAGGGCACGATCAACTTTCTGAATTCGGCCAGAATCCAGGTTATCCTTAAGAAAAGCTTTGTTAAAGCCAGCTTTGATAATTTCCTTGTAACTGATCATTCCTCCTCTTTTCTTCAGAAATTCTATAAACTTTTTCTCTTTTGCACTCATAAGAATTATCCCTATTTCTATACATTTGTTAATAAGTGTATAGCATTAGGAAATTAATGTCAAGTATTATATTTTTCGATTCAAGCTGAAAATGGATACGCAAGAGGTTATGCAAAAGACAGTGTCATTGGCATTTATTTGACAGAGTAGTGGTATTGTAGTATATTGTCATTGTATTCAGTAATTCATATTGAAATGGAAATAGGAAATAATAAGACAATGAAAAAAAATAGGTATTCCGAGCTATCAAAAGATGCTGTCTATTTACTCTCTCGGTCAGAGTTTGAGAAGCAGAAAGTTATTACGACCGAGTACGCGGTAAAGGTTTTAGGCACTTACCGAAAGGCAACCAGTTTGCTTGATAATCTTGCCAAAAGGAACCGTCTTATTCAGTTAAAGAGAGGGAAATATCTTGTTGTACCATTAAAAGCACCAAATCAAAGTTGGATGCCGCATGAATTTGTTGTTGCGTCTTTATGGATGGGCGAGGTTCCTTATTATGTCGGTTATAACTCAATGTATAATTACTGGGGTTTTACGGAGCAGATTCCTCAGAAAGTTATTGTTTTGAATACAGAAAAAAATCGGATGCGTAAGATTGGGAAAATAAGTTTTCGGACTATGAAAATATCTTCTAAGAAAATGTATGGAATAAAAAAAATAAAGATCGATGAGGAGTATGTGTCAATTAGTGATAAAGAGCGCTCACTTGTCGACTTTATTTCCAAGCCCATTGGTTCGTGGGGAAATGTACAAGAGGTAATCAATGAGCAAATCAAAAAGATCGATGTGAAGAAGTTTGTGCGCTATTTAAATAAATTTCCGGTTATCGCTGTCCGTAAACGCGCGGGGCTTATGCTTGAGCGTGCGGGCGTTTCTTTAGAAGAGCTAAGTCAATTGAAATCATCTATAGGTAGTGAGAATTCTTATGCTCCATTTAATCCTTTTATTAAATCAAGAAAAG
>JBGPSO010000045.1:0-9222 GCA_041490145.1 Atribacterota bacterium | reverse complement strand
TATTTAAACAGATAGAGAAAAAAGAGGGAGGAAAAATCTCCTTTTCCTTAGAGGGGAAGAACGGCTATAGTGCTCCGTTTGATCAGCTACTCATCAATCAAGGATTTACCCTTTACAATAATGTCGATAATTTCAAATTAAAAAGATTTAGGGAGGCCTTTGCCGGTGAATGGAGAGATGATCAGAGAGATGCTCTCATGCTCTCCAAGATGTTAAAATTAAAAGAGCATCTAAATGACCCAAGAGAGAAGGTATTTATTAAGATAGAGAAAACCTCTCCTCTAACCGAAAGCCTTAAACTCCTCTCTCGCCACCAGCAGACTCTGATTGATGAGAAGGTGAGGCTTACTAATAGATTAAGAAAGAAATTGTTGGAAATATGTCCTGAAATATTGAAACTAGCTAAACTAAAGGAAAAAAAGCTTATCGCTATTTTAGACCAATACCCTGATTTTTCTAAGTATAGAAGGATCACCCTTAAATCTCTATTAAAGATAAAAGGAATAGGAGAAATACAAGCTCCTTTTCTACTTAAAAGGTTAAATCATATAGAGTATATGCCTGGCTTAACCGATATATACCAAACCATCATCTTCTCTTATGCTAAACGTATTTCAGAATTACAAAAAGAGATTAAGGATATAGACAGAAAATTAGATGAAATAGGAGAAAAGAATAAAGAGGTTAATCATTTAAAGACCATCCCGGGAGTTGCTACTAAATTAGCCAGCAGGTTTATCGGAGAGATTGGAGACATCCATCGCTTCCCTTCCGAGAAACAGTTGGCTATCTATTGTGGTATAGCCTGTGTAAATAATGATTCGGGCAAGGTAACTAAAGCCAGAGTGGTATATAAGGCTAACAAAATATGCAAACAAACTTTAATTGCCATGGCCGGATGCAGTATCCGTTTTATCCCCCAGTGCAAAGCTTATTACTTAAAAAAGAGAATAGAAGGGAAGAGCCATAATCATACCCTTCGTTGTCTTGCCCAGCAATTAATTAAAGTAATTTATAAAATGTTAACTGAAGATAGAGATTATATGGTTAGAAAAGAATTAAAAAAGGTTGCATAAAAAAGTTTAATATTATCTTGATTTTTCAGATGGAAAGTTCAGGTCTTGCAATATCACTTTTCATCTTTCCCCTCAATTTTTTTAATCGCTCTGCTCACTGTAGTATAATGCACGCCAATATATTCTACTATCTCTTTTAAGGTATAGCCATACTGTAGGTGAGCCTCATACCTCACTTGGTCTTTTGACTTCTGGTCCTTAGGTTCAAAAATCTCCTTTAATTTTTCTTTACCTCTCAGCAAGTGTTTTATCTCCTCGATAAAATTCTCTTGACCAAGAAACAATTGTCCTTTTACTACCTTTAAGGGTGATTCTGCTTTTATCCCGGAACGGACAAACACTTGATAAAGGTTAGAGGCTATCTTTTGCTCTTGGCCAAATCTCCGAAAGTATCCCAGCTGTGGTTAAACCGGGAATCACTTGATCATAATAGCCGATAGTTCCCTATAAGTACTCCCTTTCCAGTCTCCGGGGTCTTTTACTATTTTTGCCCTTACCGGGTTTAACACCACATAGCGACAAAGGGTAAGCAAATAGTTATCTTTATCCACCAGAATCGCTTGGTATCTGCCCGGTAAAAGAGGCCCAACTTGCTGATACCTTTAGTTATATCATTTTAGTATAGAGGCCATTTAATTGCCTCATCCCTCTGGATAAGTTACCTTTAAGGGGTTTCCATAAGTAGATGATAGTGGTGGTTCGTAAGACAGTAGGCAGGTAATAGGAAGTGGTTTAATTAATTCCTTAAGATTAAAAGTAAATTATAAAATGAAATACCTAAAATAATAAAAGTAAATACTCATTTATAGACCCCATAATATCCTTTTCAGTTAAAATTGAAAACGTGAAAGATAGAGATATAATTCATATTTTAGTAAATCCTTCTTCTGTATCAATATCTTATGATGGGAAATATTATATTAGGAGCGGAAGCAATAACTTCGAGTTAACAGGAGAAGAGCTTACTAATTTTTTAATAGAGAAATCTGGAAAAACCTGGGATGAATTTTTTGAGGAAAATATAAACTTTGATGATATCAAAATAAAGACAATTGATGAATTTAAAAAATTTGCGGTAGACAGGATTCCTTCTATTGTTTCCGAAAAAGAATACCAAGTAATCCTTAAAAAGTTAAACTTACTGGAAGGCAAAAAACTGAAAAAAGCAGCAATTTTGCTTTTTGGTGAAAATCCGCAACGATTTTATCCTGCTGCTTATTTAAAGATTGGGAAATTTCTGACTGAAACAGATATCTAGAGTAGTGATATAGTAGAAGGAAACCTTTTTGAACAACTTGAAAATGCTTTAGAAATCTTAAGAACTAAGTATTTAATAAGTAAAATTAAATTTGAAGGAATTCGTAGAAGAGAAATTTTAGAATACCCTTACGAAGCTTTAAGAGAAGCAATTATAAATGCTTTAATTCATAGAAATTATTTGGGAACTTCTTCCATTCAAATAAAAGTCTATAGTGATAGATTAGTCATAATGAACGAAGGAAAGCTTCCCCCCGAAGTACCGGTAGAAAAATTAAAGACAGAACATTTATCCAAACCAAGAAATGCTCTTTTAGCAGATGTTTTTTATAAAGCAGGATTTATAGAAAGCTGGGGTAGAGGAACAATCAAGATAATGGAGAAGTGTCTGGAACAAAGACTCCCTGAACCTGATTTTGAAGAAGAATATGGAGTAATTACTGTAAAATTTTATAAGGATAAATGGAATGAAGAAAATCTTAAAAAATTAGGGCTTAACGAAAGACAGATTAAGGCAGTAATATATGTAAAAGAAAAAGGGAGTATAAATTTATCATCTTTTAAAAATTTTCAACAAAGGATTTCCGAAAAAACATTATACCGAGATTTAAATAACTTAGTAAGTAGAGGAATTTTGAAAGAAATAGGTGAAAAAAAAGGAAGAAGATATAAATTAAAATAACGGACATTTATCGGACATCTCGGACATATTTTACTTTTACTAACTATTTTGTGAAAATATTTTGAGGCTTTTGTCGATTACATTGTAATAATTTATTTTTGTCAAAAATGCAGACTTGATATAATAACCATTTTTAGTTTTTCTTCTTTTTTATAAGAGGTGCTTTCTTTAGTTTTTCTTCATATTATTCAGGGACTTCTTCTTGGGCTAATGTCTTTGCTGCCCTTCATGTGGATAATGGATGAAATCGGGTGGTAACTGTACCTGACCGGGCAGGGAGATATTTTAATAGGGCCCTTCTTTAGTTTTTTATCAGTTTTCAATATTTCTAAAAATACCTTTACTATTTTAGGGTCAAACTGACTACCACTCCCCCGTTTAAACTCTTGGATAGCTATTTCTTCTGTGAAAGCTTTACGGTAAGGTCGATCAGATTTCATAGCATCATAGGCATCGGCTACTGCAAGGATGCGAGACCCTAAAGGGATATCTTCTTTAGATAATCCATCAGGATAACCTTTGCCATTATACCATTCATGATGATGTCTAATTAATGGCCTAATCGTTCGTAGCAATTCTATAGGTCGAATAATATTCTCACCAATAATGGTATGTTTCTTTACTTCATCATATTCACTCACAGTTAATCCATCAGGATTATTTAAAATAATTCCTCTCACCCCAATCTTTCCAATATCGTGCAGGATTGCGGCATATTTTAATGATTCTTTTTCCTCTTTAGATAAATTAAATTTTTCCGCAATTATTAATAAATATTGCATAACTCTTTCCGAATGACCATGAGTATAGGGGTCTTTAGCTTCTATAGCCTGAGCTAATGCTTTTACTATTTCAAAATAACTATCCTGAATTTTTTGATATAAGCGAGCGTTATTAATGGCGACTGCCACCTGTTCAGAAAAAGATTTAAGCAGATTTATTATATCGGTTGTAAAGGAAGCATTATCTAAACTTATTACTCCTTTTACTTCATTTTCTATAATTATAGGAACCATTAGAAGCTGTTTTATCTTATAGTCGACTGTCTCTTTTTTTGAAAAACGCTTATCTTGTTCTAAGTCTTTAATGTATAAGGGCTTTTTATTCTTGACTACCCAACCAAAAGTATTTTCATCTTTAGCAAAGGTAGTCTCTCGAATAACTTTTTCGCTTATATTATATGCGACTTTAATAGAAAAGATATTCTTCTTTTCATCCAAAAGCATAACTGAACCTCTATTAGCACCACTTATTTTCACTGAAAAATCTAATAACAACTTTAAGATGTTATCTAATTTTAAGGTTGAACTAATAACTCGTGATATATTATAAAGTATAGATAATTTGTCTTTAGATTTTTCTAATTCTTGAGTTCGTAATTTAACCTTCTTCTCTAATTTGTCGCTCCATTCTTCCAATACTTTTTTAGCTTTCGCTAATTCAACACTTCTTTGTTCTAACCTTTGGGAAAAGTGTTTCCCGGTAAAAAAGATCAAAAAAAATGTAAATCCAGTTAATAAGGTTGTAATTATAACATATTGGCTGTCTTTGTAAAGATAAGGAGTTAATTTAAAAAATCCCACATATGGAATAAGATCAAAATATTCCAGTAAAACTATTGAGCTATAACAAATAAAACCAAAAAGGGCAATAATTAATCCTTCTCTTGGAGTAGATAAAAGGCTTGTATAGAGTATAGTAATAATAAAAAAGATATCACCAATCCACGATATACCGCCTGTATAGTAGAAAATACCGGTCACAAATAACAAAGCTGCCATATAATTTGCAAAATGTATTTTTTTTATTAGCTTAGGTTTCATTCTTCTTTTTTTTAAGATGTATTGAACCAAATACATATAGAGAAAACACCCTGAATTAAGAAAAAAAAGTTCATTATGAATAGGAATTTTGAAAAAATATTTCGAAACTAAAAAAGCAATAAGAAATATCAATAGCATAATGTAGCCAATAGTAAGAGCAGTTATCATGCTTGTTTTTAGATTATTAAGTTCTTCGCTTTCAGGATCTTGATTTAGATTGATAGCTTTAGCTCCTTTAATTTTTTTCCTTCTTATAAAACCTCGGTTGGGTAATTCATTTTTTGCATATTATTAATTAATTGTTTCGGTTTTCTTTTATTTATATTTAAATATGATTTCTCCAAAATAAAAAAAGCTGGCAGTCTGACAGTCATAGTATTAAAACACCTTAGACCCATAACTTTGCGTCCTACCCTTTCAGATAGTTTGCCTTTTTCAACTTTACAAAATATTTATTCTATTTATCTCTTCTATCAATATTGTTCCCCATATTCATTAAATTTAGACGTAATTTTGGTAACTTCCTATAATTTCCTTATCCCTTATTGTGTCAGGGAACAACGGTTTTCTTTTCCTAAATATAGCAGGAACAACTATGTCAAAGGGATGGGTTATTCCTGCTCAGTGAATTAGAAAATAGGAGGTAAAATTATGAAGATTTTAGGTATAGTCGGATCAAACAGAAAGAAGGGCAACTCCTATTTACTATTTAAATGCAATATTAATCAACTTTTATTATTTAACTGTGTACAAAGACCAATTGTTACTTTTGATTCTAATTTGTTTGCTTGCTTTGACAAAGAAATTTTTGGAAAAGATGTCAAAAATGAGACAGAATTTCGAACTGGGGTCAGGCTTCACAACTTCACATTTTTTTGTGAAGTTGTGAAGCCTGACCCCGAATCTTATTCGCCGAATCTTTTTTTGGCAATTTATTGTGGCGGAGTCGATATAACTTGTGATAAAATGTAATTATTATTAATTCGGGAAAAAACTATGTTAGAAAAATTTGAGGGTGTTACTCCGCCACAAGAGAGTACTGAAATTATTCAAGAAGAAGTTCAAACTCTTGGAGCTGATTGTTATTTGCATTCCGGGATGTACAATTTTGAAGTTGGCCCAGGTGATAATAGACAAGTAGTTGAGGCCAGATTTTTATTTGTTTGGAAAAAGGATGATCAAGGAGAGTGGAAAATAGTTCACCACCATTCATCGGCGAAACCAAAATGAAATAAACTTTATGAAAAATAAATTCGGAATTTCTAAAAATGTTTTTGCTTTAGGGCTGGTGAGTTTTTTTAATGATGTTGCTTCGGAAATGATTTATCCAATCGTACCTATTTTTTTGACCAGCGTCATAGGTGCGCCAGTCGCTATTGTCGGTTTAATAGAAGGCATTGCGGAATCAACCGCCAGTATCTTAAAAGTTGTCTCTGGCTGGCTCTCGGATAAATGGCAAAAGAGAAAACCTTTTACTGTTATCGGCTACTCAGTTTCTGCCATTTCTAAAATACTTTTAAGCCTGGCTTATAGCTGGCCGTTGGTTTTGCTGGCCAGATTCATTGATCGGTTTGGGAAAGGAACGCGAACTTCAGCCAGAGATGCTTTGATTGCCGAAAGCTCGGAAAACTCGGTTCGAGGAAGAGCATTCGGCTTTCATCGGGCACTTGATACCTTGGGAGCAGTGGTCGGGCCAATGATTGCTCTTTTGGCGATTCATTTTTTAGATAATAATTTTCGCTTAATCTTCTTTCTCGCCTTTATCCCTGCTTTTATTGGAATTCTCTTGTTGCTCTTTTTTGTAAAAGAAAAGAAGAAAGAAGCAAATTCTTCCTCTACCTTTCATTTTAATTGGCATAACCTTGATCCGTCTTTTAAGATTTTTTTATTGATTAGTTTCATTTTTGCCCTGGGCAATAGTTCGGACGCCTTTTTAATTTTACGAGCGCAAAATTTGGGTTTGTCATTGAGTTTAGTTGTACTGGCCTATGTTCTTTTCAATTTTACCTATTCCATCTTTTCAATACCTGCCGGAATTATTTCTGATAAAATCGGACCTAGAAAAGTGCTTTTGGCTGGCTTTTTGCTTTTTTCCGCGGTGTATCTTTTTTTCGGCCTGATCCATTCTAGTCTTTTCCTTTGGCTCCTTTTCCCGGTTTACGGATTGTATATGGCCCTCACCGAAGGAGTGGGAAAGGCCTATATTTCTAATTTAGTTCCCCAAGAAAAGACCGGTACGGCCTTTGGTGTTTATCATACCATAATCGGCCTCACTACTTTTTTTGCCTCTCTTTTTGCCGGATTGCTTTGGACTTATATTGGTGTTAGCGCGCCATTTATCTTTGGAAGTATCATGGCGGTGATTTCTGCCTTTTTGTTTGTTGTTCTGGAAAAAAAGATAAAGCTTGCTAAAATATAAAAGAATTTGCCGCCAAAGAAAAACTTGAAATCAGTTGGGATATTTTCAAATCGACATCGACAAAAATCGATATTTTTTAAGTTAATATAATTTAGTATAAACTTTAGTGGTTGTAGTTAGAAAGATTTAATAGAAAAATATTTTGACACTAATAGATATTAGGTTTATTATTTATTAGGATAGATGAGGAGAGGTACCGAAGTGGTCATAACGGGATCGCCTGGAGAGCGATTAGGCGGCCATAAGCTGTCACGCGGGTTCGAATCCCGCCCTCTCCGCCAGATTAAAATTAAATTAGGTGATCGTGCTAAACGGGGAGATAGCGGTGCCCTGTAACCTGCAATCCGCTCTAGCAGGGTTGAATTCCTACTCGAGGTTTTATCTCTTTAAGGCCGGCTAAGGTAAGTAGCGATGAAGATTGGGCCCTGTGCGGCAAGGAATTGTGAACTCCGTCAGATCTGGAAGGAAGCAGCGGTAAGCAAATCTCTTTGGGTGCCACAGGTAAACCTGATTGGAGCAAACTGCTTTAGTATCGCTTGGAGAGGTAGGTCGGAGGTAGGTGCACGATCACTAAAATTATAATTATAAACAAAGCAAAAATTGTATCTTTTAAGAAAAAAAATATCTGACTATCTTGGATTAAAGAATGTTATTAGGGAGTATTTATGGCATACCAATCACTTTATCGAAAATGGAGACCACAGGTTTTTGAAGATATAATTGGGCAGAAACATATTACCCAAACTTTAATGAACGCAATTTCTTTAAATAGAATTTCCCATGCTTATATTTTTTCTGGTCCACGAGGAGTAGGGAAGACTACTACTGCTCGTATTTTAGCTAAATCACTAAACTGTGAAAAGGGAACAACTCCTCATCCTTGCAATAAATGTGAGAGATGTATTAGAATTACCGAAGGGTATTCTATGGATGTGATAGAAATAGACGGAGCCTCTAACCGGGGAATCGATGATATTAGGGATTTGAGAAATAAAGTAAAGTTTGCTCCCGTAGAGGGAAAATATAAAATTTATATTATTGATGAAGTACATATGCTAACTACAGAGGCTTTTAATGCCTTATTAAAAACTTTAGAGGAGCCTCCTTCACATGTAGTTTTCATATTTGCCACTACTGCTCCTCATAAAATTCCTAATACTATTTTATCCCGGTGTCAGTGGTTTAATTTTAGAAGAATTTCTTTAGAAGATATTATAAATAAGTTAAAGATGATTATTAAGGATGAAAAATTAGAAATAAATGATCAGACTTTAAATATAATAGCTCGAAGTTCAACCGGTTCGATGCGCGATGCTGAAAGTATTTTAGATCAAATAATTGCTTATTGTGGTAAAGAGATAACTTTGCAAAATGTTAGAGAGGTGTTAGGAATAATTGAAGAAGATGTTTTTTTTAACTTTGTAGACGCCATAATTAATAATGATACAGTTAAAGGGATAGAAATTGTTAACCGAATAGCTGATTTAGGAGGAGATGCTTCTCAATTTATAAAAAATTTAATGGAATATGTTCATAATTTGTCTTTAATAAAGGTTTGCAAACCAGAAGTATTAAATTTCCAGGGGATATTTACCGAAGATAGAGAACGCTTATTAAAACAATCTAAATTAATTAAATTGGGAAAACTCTTTAATATTGTTGATTATCTGGCTGAAGTAGAAAGAAAGATGAAGTATACCCATAACCCCTGGATTTTATTGGAAATGTTAGTTCTTAAATTTACTGCAGGAGAGGACTATTCTTCAAAAGAGATTGAAAAAGACAAAGATGAGTGCTATTTAGATTTATCTAAAAACAAAGATATAGTAAAATCAGATAACCTAAAAGTAAAAACGAGAGAAGAAATACCACCAAAGAAGAAGATTCAAGATAAGACTAAAGAGGATTCCTTTATTCAAACTAAAGAAGTGTCCACTAATTTAGATTTAAATCAAGTTTGGCCTA
>JBGPSO010000044.1:0-9319 GCA_041490145.1 Atribacterota bacterium | reverse complement strand
TTGGATTATTGGTGTTAATGGTAATTATAATTTTTAGTTATATAATGTTTAATAAGTTTATTATTACTCCTCTTAAAGAAAAATATAAAGAAAAACCTGTAGTTAGCAAAGAAGTCCCTTACGAAGAAGAAAAGAAAGAAGAAGTTCAAACTGTACCAGGAGAGATGATAGAAGTTAATCTTTATTTTTCTGATTCTCAAGCGATGTATCTGGTATCTGAAAAAAGAAAAATACCCCAAACTACTTCTTTGGCTATGGCCAAAGAAGTAGTTATTGAGCTTATAAAAGGTCCGGCCAGTTCCGACCTCTATTCTACAATTCCCGAAGGCACTCGAGTTAATGAAGTATATATTGCTGATGATATCGTTTATGTAGATCTATCTGAGGAAGTATTTAAAAACCATCCCGGAGGTAGTAGCGGTGAGTTAATGACCGTTTATTCTATAGTAAATAGTTTAACTGAAATTTCCCCGATTAAAGGTGTTCAAATATTAGTGGAGGGAAATGAGAGGAATAGCTTAGTAGGTCACGTAGATATCAGTATGCCTCTTCTTAGAGATGAAGATTGGATTAAACCATAAAATTGCCAGAATAATACAGCTAAAATAGGAAGGGAAGATAAAAATTAGTATCATCAATTTTTCTCTAATTTTTAAAAATAAGATTATCATAATTGCCCTTATAACCTGGATTTTAAATCAGGCTATAAAGCTATTTATATTTTATATTACTGAAAAAAAGTGGGATATGATGAGATTTTTTGGGGCAGGAGGAATGCCGAGTACCCATTCAGCTCTGTCTATGTGTGTTGCAGTTACTATTGGTTTTACCGAAGGTTGGGATTCTTCTTTATTTGCCTTAGCTTTAGTAATCTCCTTTATTGTTATGGCCGATGCTGCCGGAGTAAGGAGAGAGACCGGTGAACAATCTAAAGTATTAAATAAAATTATCCTGGAATTTTTTGAAGAAAGAAAGATCAGAGATAAAAATTTTGAAGAATTAATTGGACATACTCCCTTTGAAGTTATAGTAGGGGCTTTTATAGGAATTATAATGGCTTGTATATTATATGGTAATTTGAATTTTTAACTTAATAGAAGGAATAAGCAAAATTTTGATCTGAGGTGAATTTATAGGTTTGAAGAAATTAGTAAAAGAGCGTTTGGATATATTGTTGGTGGAAAAGGAATTTTTCGCTACCAGAGAGAAAGCAAAAAGGGCTATAATGGCCGGAGAAGTTTTAGTAGAAGGAGAGAGAGTCACTAAAGTAGGGCTAAGAGTTAAGGTTGATAGTAATATTTCTGTATTAAAGAAAGAGACTGTTTATGTAAGTAGAGGTGGAGAAAAATTAGAAAAAGCCCTAAAGTTTTTTAATATTTGGGTTAAAGGGAAGAGAGCAATCGATATTGGTGCATCTACGGGAGGTTTTAGCGATTGCCTTTTAAAGTTTGGAGCCGAAAAAGTTTACTGTATAGATGTAGGTTATGGACAGTTAGCCTGGAAACTGCAGAAAGATCAAAGAGTTGTAATTATGGATAGAACCAATATAAGATATCTTACTGCAGATAAATTCGATAGTTTATTTAAATTGGCTACTATAGATGTCTCTTTTATCTCCTTGGATAAAGTTTTACCAGCAGTGTATAATTTACTTAAGGAGAAAGGAGAGGTAATAGCTTTAATCAAACCTCAGTTTGAAGCAGGTCGGGAGTTCGTTCAAAAAGGTGGATTGGTAAAAAAAGTAGAGGTTCATCAGATGGTAATAAAAAAAGTCGTAGAAGTTTCCCTTAGGTTAGGTTTTAGCATTCAAGGATTGACCTTTTCTCCTCTAAAAGGAGCTTCTGGCAATATTGAATATCTTATCTATTTAACCAAAAATTCTGAAAAAGAGAAGATAAGCTATTCCCCTCATTTAATTGAAGAAGTAGTAGATCAAGCTCACCAAGAACTTTCTCTTAAAAAATAATATATTATAATCTGGTTAAATAATATTTAATTTTATAAAGCAGGGGAGTGGATGAGGAAGTTAAATTAAAGTAAGAGATTATTGGAGTGAAATTCTTGGATATAAGTGAAAATGGAGTTTTAATTTTAAGTTTAATTATTGGTGGAGGGATAATTTGCCTGATTCTGTATCTCAAAATAACTAATTGGTTAAGGACTAAAAAATTAAAGCAGAGATTTTCTAAAAGCAGACAGGCAGAAAAAGAAGCAGAAAAAATATTAAGAAAAAAAGGTTATACCATCATAAATGCTCAAAAAAGTAAACCACTCCATATTAGCATTGGAGATAAGATTCATCGATATTTAGTGCGAATAGACTACCTGGTTAGAAAGAGGGGAAAAGTTTATGTAGTAGAAGTTAAAAACGGAGAGAAAGTCCCTTATATTACTAACCGAGAGACCCGAAGACAGATGTTGGAATATTATCTTGCCTATCAACCCAATGGTATTATCTTATTAAATATGAAAAATAAGAGTATCTCTGAGGTTAAGTTTCAATTCGAAATAACCTTTCGTCAATGGTTGATAAAGATAGTATATTTCTTAGCAGGAGCAATTTTTACTTTAGTTTTATATTATTTGCTTCAAGTGAGGAGATAGATGAAGATAAAATTAAATAGTGTGGGTTTAGTGATTAATTACGAAAAAGAAAAAGCTCAGGAAATAACTAATTGGATAGTTGATTGGTTAAGTTTTAAAAAGATAAAAGTTTATGTGGAAGGAGATAAGGATAAAGGAATTAGAAGAAAAGATTTTAGCTGCACTAACGAAAAATTCTTTAACTCAGTGGATTTGATAATTTCTTTAGGAGGAGACGGAACTCTACTTAGGGCGGCTAAAATAGCTGCTACCGATGGGATTCCAATCTTTGGAGTGAATTTAGGAGGATTGGGTTTTTTAACCCAAATCGGTATTGATAACCTGGAAATATTTTTAGAAAAAATATATCAAGGAAAATGTTTCCTTGATGAGAGAATGATGTTAGATTGCATAGTAAAAAGAAAAGAAAAAGAGATTAAGAAATTTACTGCTTTAAATGATATAGTTATTGGCAAAGGGGCATTTGCTCGCCTAATCTCTTTAGCTACTTATATTAATGATGATTATGTTATCACCTATTCTGCAGATGGATTAGTTATTTCTACTTCTACTGGCTCCACGGCTTATTCTCTTTCTGCCGGTGGTCCCATTGTTAATCCTAATATAAATTCTATGATACTTACTCCTATCTGTCCCCATACCCTATCTGCTCGACCTTTAATTATTGGTGAAAATGATCAAGTAAGAATAACTTTAGAGTTGAGTGAGGAAGAGGTAATGGTTACTATAGATGGTCAGGAAGGTTTTACTTTAGAACCAAAAGATGAAGTAATAGTAAAAAAATCTATTTATAAAACCAGATTAATTGCTTTTAAAGAGAAAAGTTTTTATGCTATTTTACGGGAAAAATTAAGATGGAGTGGCCAGGTAAATAAATAATTAGTGTATCCTAATATAATTAGGTGGATATAGAAATAGATGTTATTTCAATTAAATATAAAAAATATGGCTTTAATAAAAGAATTGAATATAGAATTTGAGGAAGGATTAAATGTCTTAACTGGAGAAACTGGAGCGGGGAAATCCATTATCATAGAAGCAATAGATTTAATTTTAGGAAGCTATGCCACTTCTGATTTAATTCGAGATGGAGAAGATAGTTTAATAGTAGAAGGACTGTTTCTATTAAATCCACAAGAGAAAGAGATAATAAGTAATTTAAATCCGGATATGGAAATTGTCGATGAAGAAGGGAATTTACTTATTAGGCGGGAAGTTAGTAGGAAAGGACGGAATAAGTGCTGGGTTAACCAGAGGTTGGTAAATTTATCTATGCTTCAGGATATAGGGAATTTTTTAGTTGATTTACACGGCCAGCATAATCATCAATCTCTTTTAGATCCTTCTAAACATATAGATTTGATAGATAATCTGGGAGGAGATGAAATTATAAAATTTAGAAAAGAATTGTTTGGTTCTTATCGATTGTGGCGAGATAAGAAAGAGAAGTTATTTCAATTGATCAGAAATAAAGAAGATAATTTAAAGAGGATAGATTTTTTAAAATATCAATTAGATGAAATAGATAAAGCTTCTTTAGTTAGAAATGAGGATAAAGTTTTAGAAGAGGAAGAAATGGTATTAAGAAATGCGGAGAAAATTATTGAGACGATGGAAAAAGCAAATTTCATTCTCTACGAAGGTGGATTAGAGCAACCCTCATTAAGAGATTCTTTAAATGAAGTAGCTATAGATTTGGGGGAAATTGCTTCCTTAGACCGACGGATAGGAAAGATAAAAGAAGATTTAAAAGTAATAGGATATCAACTTGAGGATATCGTTAATGAGATTATAAAATATAAAGATAAGATAGATTTAGATACCCAAAAGTTAAAAGAAGTTGAAGAAAGATTAAATCTGATTAATACTTTAAAAGGTAAGTATGGTTCTACCATAGAAGAAATATTACAATATCGTCAAAAAATAGATCAGGAATTAAAAACTATTGATTATAGTGAAGATAGGGTTGAAAAATTAAAAGAAGAAATTAATTCCTTGGAAAATAAGATTTCTAATATTTCCCATAACCTAAGCTTAAATCGGAGAAAGATTGCTGAGGATTTAGAGAAAATGGTAGTGAGGGAATTAGAAGATTTAAATATGAAGAGGTGTCAATTTAAAGTTTCTATCCATCATTATGAAGATAATGAGGGGATAGAAATAGATAGCAAAAAATATAAGATTGGCCCTAAAGGTATCGATGATATTGAGTTTATAATTTCTCCCAATGTCGGGGAAAGACTGCGTCCTTTGGTTCGGATTATCTCGGGAGGAGAAGTATCAAGAATTATGCTGGCTTTGAAATCAATCCTCTCCGAAGTCGATCAAGTTCCCACTTTGATCTTTGATGAAATCGATAGTGGAGTAGGGGCGCGCTTAGGTGAGGTTATTGCTCAAAAATTGAAGAATCTTTCTGAGAGTAGACAGATAATTTGTGTAACCCATTTGCCTCAGATAGCTTGTAGAGCCAAGAGGCATTTTTATATTGAAAAATATGTTTTAAATGATCAGACCGGAATAAGTTTAAAAGAAATGAAGGGGGAAGAACAAATCCAGGAAATTGCTCGTATGTTAGATGGCAATCAAGTTAGCGAGATTACTATCCAGCACGCCCAAAAAATGTTAAATAGATAAATCTAGCGGATAGCGTATAGCGGTAAGAAATAAGTATATAGCATATAGTATTTAGTATATAGCAAAGAAGATAAAAGAGAGAGAAAAGTAGGGGCGTATTGCATACGCCCTTGTAACTTAATAGATTGATTTTAATAAGGTTGTTAGCTTATGAAAGAGAAGATTAATGCAAATAAAGATAAATGGCTGCAAGAAATTGTAACACAAAAAGAGATTCAGAGTACTTTAAAATCCATAATCCATTCTACTGATGATGCTATTTCCGTAGTAGATGAAAAAGGTTTGCATACTATCATTAACCCTGCTTATACCCGACTTACCGGTTTAACCGAAGAAGATGTATTAGGGAAATCACCTACTATTGATATTGCTGATGGGGGAGAAAGTATGCATTTAAAAGTGCTGAGGACCGGGAAACCAGTACATGGAGTGAGAATGAGAGTGGGTCCTAACCGTAAAGAAGTAATAGTGAATGTTGCTCCAGTTATAGTAGATGGAGTGTTAAAGGGCAGCGTGGCAGTAATTCACGATGTTTCTGAAATTAAATATTTAAATGAAGAGTTAGAGCGAGTTAAAGAAAGGATTAGACATTTAGAATCAAAATATACTTTTGCAGATATTGTCGGGGAAAGTAGGGGTATGATTATCGCTAAAGAACAAGCGATGAAAGCTGCCCAGACGCCAGCAACTGTTTTGCTTCAAGGAGAAAGTGGAACTGGGAAAGAATTATTTGCTCATGCTATCCACCATGCCAGTAAAAGGAATAATAGACAATTTATCCGAGTGAATTGTTCTGCCTTAGTGGATACTCTATTGGAGAGTGAACTTTTTGGTTATGAGGGAGGGGCATTTACCGGGGCCAAAAGAACCGGGAAAAAAGGATTATTTGAAGAAGCTGATAAAGGAACTATATTTTTAGATGAAATCGGAGTAATGAGCTTGAATTTACAGGCTAAGTTGTTGAGAGTTCTTCAGGAAAAAGAGATTATAAGAGTAGGAGGGAGGAGTCCTGTTAATGTAGATGTAAGAATAATCTCTGCTACCAACATTGACTTAAAAAATGCTGTAAAAGAAGGAAGATTAAGGGAAGACCTTTATTATCGATTATATGTTATTCCTATTTATATCCCCCCTTTAAGAGAAAGAAAGGAGGATATGCCTCTTTTAATAAATAATCTGATTAGAAAATGTAATCAAGATTTTGGTAGGAATGTAAAAGGGATTTTGCCAGAAGCTCTAAATATACTATTGGATTATGCCTGGCCGGGAAATGTTAGAGAATTAGAAAATGTTATTGAAAGAGCAGTAATAAATATGAAATTAAGTGAAGAATCAATTTTACCCAAACATATTCCTCCTTTAATCGATTTATATGAAGTGGGAATAATTAAAGAAAAATTGATTAGTGATTCTAAAACTAGTCCTTTCGCTGATTTTGATTTGGGTAAAAATAATCTAAAAAATATAAAGGACCTTACAGAAAGGATTGCCCTAATAAATGCATTGAAGTCTACCAATGGGGAAAGTTTAAAGACCGCAAAAAAGTTAGGAATTAGCCTGAGGAGTTTTTATTACAAGATTAAAAAGTATAATATCAAAAAGATATATGAATGCGAGTAAAAGCGAAAAACTTAAGAACATAACTAAAATACCTAATGGATTTAATAAATTAAACCTCATCTATATTCAAGGTAATTATTAACAAAATATGCAATAAATGCAAAAATATGCAAAAAAGGGTAATAAATATTTAAAAGTAATATCTTGATTTATTTAAAAAGTAGCTTTTTTTAGTCAGTAAAAGCTATTTTTTTTATTTTATTTTTTACTATAAATTGGCATAGAAATTGCTCTAATAAAAGATATAGGAAGTATAAAGGAGATATATATGTATAAAAAATTAAAAATATTAGTAATAAATCCCGGCTCAACTTCTACAGCTATTGCTCTTTTTGAAGATGATAAATTATTGGATAAAGAAATAATCAGACACGGCTCAGAAGAATTGTCGAAGTATAAAAAAATAACCGATCAGCATGAATTTAGAGCAGAAATAATTATTAATTTTTTAAAAAGGAAAAACATTGAAATCAATTCTTTAGATGCGATAGTGGGCAGAGGAGGAGTTTTAAAACCGGTTCATAGTGGAACTTACCAAATAAATGAATTAATGGTGGAAGATTTAAAAGAAAGGCCACGGATAGAACATGCTTCAAATTTAGGAGCAATTATTGCTTATGATCTGGCCCAAAAAGCGGGAGTGCCATCTTTTATTGTTGATTCAGTAGCAGTTGATGAGTTTGAACCGATTGCTCGAATTTCGGGAATGCCTGAGATTGAAAGAGAAAGTTTATGTCACGCTCTTAGCTTAAAGGCAGCAGCAAGAAGAATGGCTCAAGATTTAGGGAAATCTTATCCAGAACTTAATTTAGTAGTTGTTCATTTAGGAGGTGGAATTTCAGTAAGTGCTCATAGTAAAGGCAGAATGATAGATGTGAACAATGCAAGTGCAGAAGGACCATTTAGTCCGGAAAGAACTGGGGGCCTGCCTAGTGCGGAATTGGTAAAACTATGTTACTCCGGAAAATATACTCTCCGAGAAATGTTAAAGAAAATTATCGGACAGGGTGGATTAGTAGCTTATTTGGGAACGAACAATTCTTTAGAGGTAGAAGAAAGAATTAGTAAAGGAGATAAGAAAGCTGAATTATTGTATCAGGCTATGGCCTATCAAATAGCAAAAGAGATAGCAGCGATGGCAGCTGTGTTAAAAGGAGAAGTAGACGCTATAGTTATAACTGGAAACGGAGCAAGAGATAAAGGTGCATTAGGCAAGACTTTTATAGGTTGGATAAAGGAAAGGGTCAATTTTATCGCTCCTATTACTGTATATCCTGGAACTGATGAAATGAAAGCTCTGGCTTTAGGGACAGTCAGGGTATTAAAAGGAGAAGAAGAGGCTCAGGAATATAAGTAAAATGTATTTAAAAATAAAAAATGTAAAGGAGTATAAACAATGTCGATAAATATTGAAGAATTTTATTCTGTTTTAGCTTCGAGAATGAAGGCTTCAACCATACGAGAAACTTTAAAAATAATTCAAAGGTCTAATGTTATATCCTTAGCTGGTGGTATGCCCGATCCTGCTACTTTCCCGGCTAAGGAAATAAACAAGGTGACCCAACAAATATTGACCAAAAATAGTGCTCGTGCCTTACAATACAGCAGTACTGAGGGTTTACCAGAATTAAGAGAATTAATATTAAATTGGTTTTCCGAAGATAATAAAAAAGTAGGGTTAGATAATATTTTAATTACATCGGGTTCCCAGCAAGGTTTAGATCTGGTGAGTAAAGTTTTATTAAACCCCGGAGATATAGTGATAGTAGAATTACCCAGTTATTTAGCAGCTTTAAATGCTTTCCGTAGTTATGGAGGAGAGATGAGGGGTATTTCTATGGATGGTGAAGGTGTAGAGGTGGATATTTTAGAAGAGACACTTACTCAACTTAAAAAGGAAGGCAAAAAGGTGAAATTTATCTATACTATTTCAAATTTTCAAAATCCTGCTGGAGTAACTATGTCTTTACCGCGGCGAAAAAGAGTCCTGGAAATAGCTCGAAAATTTGAAGTATTTATTTTAGAAGACAATCCTTACGACAAACTCAGATTTGAAGGAGAACCACTTCCTTCTATTTATTCTTTAGATAATGAGGGTTATGTAATCAGTTTAGGGACCTTTTCCAAGATATTATGTCCTGGTCTAAGATTGGCTTGGGTTTTAGGGGATAAAAAAATTATTGAAAAAATAGTAATTATGAAGCAAGTAACTGATTTGTGCACTACTATTTTAAATCAATTAATTGTTTATGAGTACTGCCGTCAGAACGATATAGATAAGAATATAGAATCAAATATTAAAATTTATAGAAAAAAACGAGATGTTATGTTAAATGCATTAAGCAAATATTTTCCGTCTGAAGCTTCCTGGACTAAACCTGAAGGCGGGTTTTTTGTTTTTGTTACCTTGCCTGAATATATAGATGTGGATGAAATGTTTCCTGAGGCAATTGAAGAGGGA
>JBGPSO010000043.1:0-9378 GCA_041490145.1 Atribacterota bacterium | reverse complement strand
TTTTCTATCTTGTTCTACTTTATCTCTAAATAAAATGTTACTGAATAAATAAATAAAAAAGGAGGAAAAGAGATGCAAGGTAGTAAGCTTTATGTCGGAAATTTAAACTATTCCGTAACTAAACAGAAACTGGAAGAGCTTTTTGGTAATCATGGTACTGTAAAAAGTGTCAATATTATCGAAGGCAAAGGTTTTGGTTTTGTGGAAATGTCTTCTTCGGAAGAAGCTGAAAAGGCTAGAGAGGCTTTAAATGATACTGACTTTGAAGGTCGTCCTTTAAAGATTGATGAAGCTCGTCCACAAAAACCCAGAAGAGATTTTAACGATAGCCGCGATAGCCGCGATAGCCGAAGACGTTATTAAGTTTTAGTTAAAATATCTTAGTTAAGAAACAAAAAACCCCTTTAGTACATATATTAAAGGGGTTTTTAATCTTTCCTTTTCATATGTCTTAACATCTGTCCAATCCTAATTTGGCTTGCTAATTTTAAAAAACCATATTATCTTTAATTATTTTATTTTTATTTTATTCCTCTAAATTCAGATTTGTCTTATAGGCACCAACTAATTGAACAAGATTAGAAACCTCATCTGGATGGGCAAATAAAGCACAAGGCATCCCTTCTGTTTCTAAAAGATGCTCATTTTTACATATCTCTTTAAATAAAAGACTAGCCAATCCCTCACGTAGAGAAGAATTAGTAAGATTATGGGTAGCAATATTGGATACCGGACAGGGAGTAAGATCACCCTGTGCATTAATATGGGCAAAACCTCTTCCAGCTGATATACACCCTCCATATTTTTCTTCATCACCAGGAGAATGAATTATAAAAGTAGGTTTTATTTTCCGAAATTCAAGGATTTGGGCTCTAAATTCTCTCCTTTGCTCGGGAGTAAGAAGTAATGTATTTAAAGGAGATGGGGGTATATATTCAAGTAAAAATATGATCCGGATATCCTGAGCTATTAAATCATCAATATTTTTAGGGTCCATCCAATACTTATAGTTTATAGAGGTAATAGTAGTAGAAATACCGGTGGGAACACCTATTTTATTAAGATTTTTTATAGTATCAAAAGCCTTTTCATAAACTTTTGACCCTCTTCTTTGATTAGTAATTTTCGGGCTACTTTTTAAAGATAAATTTTTTAAAAACGTTTAAATTTTGATCAGAAAATACCTTTTAAATAGTTATCCCTCCTTAGAAGATACTGTAATAGTTTTGGCTATAGGGCGTTCGGAACGAGATTCCGCGTTTGTGGGCAGTAGAAACATAAGACCAAAAAAACTTTAAATCATAGGGGAAAGAAGAATAGGTATTGTATTAATCGGATTTACTGTAGCATTTCCTCCAGCATCCACTGCAATAGTAAACACCAATTACCAGGCATTGGGGTTGCTAACTATTTTACATAAACCTCTCCTGTATTATAATCGATAAATACAAAAAGCCCTGAACTACAGAATGGTCAGGGCTTAATCTAAAGGATTTCTCTGTTTTTTTTAATAGTAAGACAAGCTAGTTATAGAAATGACTGGCACAGGTTCCTTAAACTCTTATTTATTTAATTAAAGAGGTAACCTGGCATTTTTATATATGAAGTTAACCGATATAACTATTTTGTCTGCTTATCCTTACCTTTATCCTTACCTTTATCCTTACCTTTATCCTTACCTTTATCACCGAAGTACGACATTAAAATCACCTCACTTTCTTAAAAGTTTAAAACGAGAGCAAGACAATCATAAGATTTGATCGACCAATTAATATAATATATATACAGTAAAAAAGATTTTTTGTCAATATCTTTAATAAAAGATGTCATCGTTTTTTCTTAAAGATTATAAACCTTCCCATTCCCCTGCAAGTGAGATGTTCAGTGTAAGTGGGGTCAAGGCCCAAAATGATTTTTCATTGTAAAAATTTTTAAATTAAAAGGTTCGAATCCTATCCGGCTCCCCCTATTGGATAAGTTCAGAACTTTTAGTTGGTGTAAGATTAGAAAAGAAATGGATACTAAAAATAGGAATTTAATCTTATTTTAATGGATATCATTCTTTAACAAAGCGCTTATATGCTGTCTCTACTTCCTATTGCATAGTTTTTATTCCCCATTTTGCACCATATTCACCGGTATTCTTATCCTTGAAAATGGGGATTCTTGGTGTGATATAAGTAAATAGCATAAAGATTAATGCTATTACCACAATGCCAGCAATTGCAAAAGCGTTACCTTGGTTACTTTGCTTGGTCTTAATGAAGATTTGCATAGCTATGATCTGACATACGATAGCTCCTGCAACATATGAACCTATATCCATAGCTAATAGATCCTTTCCCAATATTGAGGTATATATATAAAAAATCACTACAATTACAATTTCAAGCGCGAACACCCCAGCTAATTTAGCAATAAAAAAGTTTTTTACTTTCTTTCCTATTAAAAAGTATTCGGGGATCGAAAAGATAGTTAAGGACCAAAATCCCAATTTGAGATGCTCCCAAACACTCTCATTTACAGGAGCAAATAGTCCTATTACTGATAAATGATTGGTCCATCCATATATGAAATGGAGCATGGAACCAAAAAATATCACGAATAAAGTGCAGCTGATTTCCCATATTAGAATTAACCGTTTATACTCAGTTGATATCATCTATAACTCCTTGGATATGAAGTCCATCGTGTATTCATTTTCTCTTCAAGACATTCGCAATTCCACCAGTGGTCTATTTCCTCTGCCTCTGCTCAACCATGACCAACCTTTGAAAAGGAATACCAGTCTACTCATAAATAAGGACCAGGGCTCAGCTTTACATCCATTTTTTCCTCCTAAAATAGAAAACCATAATAATCCCAATAATTAGCATTCCTAATAATAAAACCACCAGATAAGACCAGACCCATTTAAGTTCTGGCATATATTGAAAATTCATCCCATAAATGCCAACTATAAAAGTCAAATGTTTAATAATTTATAATCTTGATTCATGAATTGAATTAGAGGATGATTATTCTAAGGGCAGTTCAGATTCTTTATTTTTACTTTCGTTCTCTTTTTCTCTTTCACTTTCTCCTTGAAGACTCTTCTCCAACTGTTTAATCTTTTTTTTCTGACTGGAAATCATCCCTCTTCTTTTTATTATTGAAGGTACTGAAACCAATAAACTCATTAGAATCCCTAACGCAATTGCAATCAAAAGCACCAAGGCTAATGAGCTTTCAAATTTCCAAACTAAAAAACTCACTGTTATAGGAACCGCATTCTGAAGTGCAAAAACAACAGCCAAAATGGCTATTATAATACCTATAATTAATAATAACTGCATATAAATAACTCACCTTCTTTACTTTTTTTAGATTTCTAATTTGGTTCTTTTACTTTCTTTTCAGCTGCTTGACTTAAATGTTCTGTGAGTAGGATAGGCAAAATCTATATCCTTATTTTTAGCAAACTCTTTCAGGACATCTTCCCATATCGCTTGTTTACTGTCCCGACGATGGGAGGGTTCACAAAGATAACGTATGGTTAATAATACCCCACTTTCCTCTACGCTAGTATAAACAATTGGAGTAAGTTTAGAATAAAATATCATAAATTTTTTACTTGCTTCTTTTACTCTCTTTTCAGCTGCTTGACTTAAATGTTCTCCATGTTTATTAGCGATTTTTTGCAGTAGATCTTTTGCCTTCTCCCAATTGCTCTCGAAGGTGATAAGGATCGGAATCTCATTCCATATATATTGGAAACCTTTACTATAATTAGCTAATGCTTGATTTAGTATCATACCATTAGGAATGTGAATAATTCGACCGGTACTTTGATCGGCTTCCACCCAATTACCTATTTCTAAAATAGTAAATTGAAAAACTCGTATATCTATAACATCTCCAGCATGATTCCCAATCTGAATACGATCTCCAGCACTAAAAGGTTTACCCCAAATAATAAAAATCCACCCGGCTATATTAGCAATCAGATCTCTTAAGGCAATAGCAATACCTGCTGTTAATAGACCTAAGAAAGTAGTAATAGACTGAAAACCTACAAACCATACTCGGGTAACTGAAAGAATGCCTAAAATAATTGTTATATAACTTAAAATCTTTCTCCGGTTATAACTAATACGCACATCTTCAGTACGAAACCAAACCAACTTTATAGCTAAGGTTCGAAGAACCCAGAGGATCAAAATAATAATTATCGAAGTAAAAAACTTTATTTGTATTTCAGGGCTCAACCCAATAGTTTTTTGTATCCCTGTAATCAAGTTTTGCATAATTAATTTACTCTACCTATAATGTTTCTTTTCATTTTTCATTTTGTTTCTACCCTTTTAAAACTTTACTACTCTTACTTGACCTATCGAAACATGGAGTAGTTTTACTTCTCTTGTCATTTTATAAAGGATAAATCTACGGCCTTTGGGGGTCAGGTCTGCACATTTGACATAAGTCAATCTTAAATGAGATAACCAGGCAACTTATGTCAACTGTTGAGACCTAACTCCAGTATAATTTTTTATTTTTATCTAATAACTTCTACAATATCAGTAGGCATTATGGATAGATTAGAGAATTTAGTAGTAACCAGGGCTATAGAAATATTTTCTTTGACTTGGATTATCCTTGCCTGAGCTACTAAAATTAACTCTCTATCCAGAACTTCTTGAGTTTTAGGATCTAATATGACTTCTCCTTCCTGGGATATTTTTATTTCATCTCCTACTTTGATACCGGAATTTACTCCCAGATTTATATAAACCTGGGTTATTTCCCCACTTGAAGTGGAATCCACTTTTACTACATATCCTTCTAAGGAGAGGGAAGACGAAGATGCTATCATTACATTACTATCTATCTTTGCCGCAAATTCTACTGCGACTTGCTGGCAGACATCCTCTATAGCCGAGAAAATATCTACTACTGATTCAGAAGACAAACCTAATCCTCCTGCAACAGGGATACGAATAGATATTCCGGATTTGGAAGTAGTCCCTTTTTTTACTTCCGAAAAAATAATTTCTCCCGTAGTTACATTTATCGCCCTTACCATAATCGTTACTGTAGCCACTGATTTTTTTAGATTAATCGGCCCTAAGGTAATCCCCCCCGACTTACTAAAGACTATACTGGTTATACTCCCTGTAACTATAGAATCTACTCCAATCATCTTGCCGATTTTCACTGCAGTAGAAGGATTAACTCTTCCAGAAGAAACCTGAAAGTCTTGCTCCTGCAAGATTGCTTCTAACTTATTTCTTTCAAATACCCGAAAACGATTAGTATTTACTAAGGCATTTATCATTAAATCTGTAGCTGCCTTGGATAGCTCTGAATCAATACTCCAGAGGTAACCAGGAGAAGTGGAATCAAATCCGATAACCGCTACTCTGGGTAGTTCTGCTGAAAATCCTAAATTTGATGCAAATAAAATAACTATTAAAATTGTGAATAAAATATTCCTTATTTTTATCACTTTTTTATGCCTCCTATTATTACTATAATTTCATATTAATTATACTATATTTAAATTTTAAATAAAATCTTTCTTATCCCTCTTTTATTTTTATACTACATTAATCCTAAAAATTCCTTCTTTTTTAAAATAATAAATGAAATATTGATTTAAATATGTTTATGAAAAAAATAGATAATAGAAAATGGATATATTTAGAAGGAATATTATAAAGGTATAAATTTTACCTGATTTTTTTACCAATTCCGTAATGAGGGTTATAGGGCTCTCCTGATTTATTAGGGGATCTCCTTTTCCACCAAATTCATTACAGAGTGGCAAAGGAAAATCCCCTAATATAATTGTCTCCTTTTAAACTTTTGGTAGTTCTTTTAAGGCTTCTTCAATTTTTTCCTTAGGGTAAGCATAATCTTTTAATTTTCCGGCAAAATAATCCTCATAAGCAGCCATATCCATATGACCATGTCCACTAAGACCTAATAATATAGTTTTTACCTCTCCAGATTCTTTACATTTAAGTGCTTCATCGATAGTAGCTCTAATGGCATGGTTGGTTTCCGGAGCACTAATAATACCTTCATTTCTGGCAAAGGTCACTCCGGCCTGAAAAGTCCCCAATTGTTGTTCTGCTCGTGCTTCAACTAATCCTAATTTAAGTAAATGACTGATAATAGGAGCCATACCATGATACCTCAAACCTCCCGCATGAACTGGTGGAGGAATAAAACCATGTCCCAGAGTATACATCTTTAATAAAGGAGTAAGCCCAGCTACATCACCATAATCATAACTATAAGGACCCCTGGTTAAAGTCGGACAACTTGCCGGTTCAACATTTATTATTTTTAAATCAGGCTTCAACCCTTCAATTTTATCTTTTAAAAATGGTAAGAAAAGACCGGCAAAGTTTGATCCTCCCCCCACACATCCAATAATAATATCGGGATATTCACCAATCTGTTCCATAACCTTCTTTGATTCTAATCCAATGATAGTCTGATGCAGCAAGACATGGTTTAATACACTTCCTAAGGAATAATGAGTATCATCACGCTTAGAGGCCTCCTCTACCGCCTCACTAATAGCCAGACCAAGACTTCCTGGACAATCAGGATCTTTAGCCAACATATCTCTCCCGGCTTGGGTTTCAGGAGAAGGACTAGGAATACAGTTTGCCCCCCAGGTCTGCATCATTACTCTACGATAAGGTTTTTGCATATAACTGATTTTAACCATATATACTTTAATCTCCAGACCAAAACAGGCACCAGCAAAAGATAAGGCACTACCCCACTGACCTGCTCCCGTTTCAGTAGTTATTCGCTTAATTCCTTCTTTTTTATTATAGTAAGCTTGAGCTACTGCAGTATTAGGTTTATGACTTCCAGGAGGACTGCTCCCTTCATATTTATAATAAATCTTAGCAGGTGTATCCAATGCTTTCTCTAATCTCCAGGCCCGATAAAGGGTAGTTGGCCTCCACATTCGATAAATATCCTGTACTTCTTCAGGAATTTCAATATACCGCTGGGTACTCATTTCCTGTTCAATTAAAGCCATTGGGAATAAGGGAGTAAGGTCATCAGGCTTAATTGGCTTCCTGGTTGCCGGGTGTAAAGGAGGTGGGAGTGGTTCAGGTAAATCGGCCAGAATATTATACCAGGTAGTCGGCATTTCTTTTTCATCAAGAACAAATTTAACTCTTTTCATCTTTTTCTCCTTTTATTTTTAAAATTATTTTCTCTAATTAAGTTTTCTTTTATTTCTATTACTCTCTTTTGAAAATAGTCTTTGCCCCCTGAGGGGGCCAATTACGTAATATGAACATATTGCACCTCCTTGGTTAAAAAACCTTTTATAGAGCATATGGGTATATAATATTAATTGTAAATAAAAAAACCTTTCATCTCTGCCTGTGCGTGTTCGCACGCAGACAGGTCCAAGAGACGAAAGGTTAATTCCGTGGTGCCACTCTAATAGGATTTTTATTTAGAAAATCCTACTCTATAGAATACAGGTACATTAATTATATACCGATATACTTTTCCTTTTCACGGTGGAAAAATCCGTCAAAACTTACTCAGGCTATTTTAGCCCTTTTAGCCCGAAGCTTGTGGGTCCATTTCACAAATTATTTAAAATCTTTTGTCGATTCTCACCATAAACGACTCTCTGTAAAATTTTATAATCTGTTACTTCTCCCACGCTTTGCTTTTAACTATTATTTTTGAAATTATAACATAGATGTCAAGTCCAGTCAAGAAACCTTTGTTACCAGTATAATTAATAATTTTCATAAATCTTACGGAAATGGAATCCATATACAGCGTAGGTTATTACCATAGGAAGAAGTTGTGGGCGTCGAAATAAAGACCAGAAAAAGAGTTTCCAATAATAAGTTCTTTCCTTCCCTACTATACCCAGATGCCAGATAGATTTAAGAAATCCGGTAAGATAATAAAGATGGAATTGATATTTATTTTTTTGTAAAGGTTTAGTATTCTTTAAAAGGGTCAGGAGACGTGGATAGTAATATTTGGGGGAATAAATTGTACTTAACACTCTTTTATAACCATCAATAAGCGTTTTATATTTCATTTTAGGGATAAAGTTAATAGAAAGGTCGGTATTATCACCAGAAGCTTCCTGAATCAATCTATTTTCCTTAACCAGTCTCTGGTAAAGTTTGGTGCCGCGAGGAGCATTTAATAATCCGACCATAGCACTTACAATTCCGCTTTTTTGAATGAATTCAATTATTCTTTCGAAAATTAAAGGCGGATCATTATCAAAGCCCATAATAAATCCTCCATTAACTATTAAACCAGATTTTTGCATCTTTTTAACACAAGCTATTAGATCACGATTTTTATTTTGCAATTTATTGCATTCAGCTAAACTCTCTTCATTAGGAGTCTCAATACCCACAAATACTGAACCAAATCCGGCCCGAACCATTAACTGCATAAGCTCCTCATCATCAGATAGATTTATGGTGGCCTGAGTAGTAAAAGAGAAAGGATGTTTTCGTTCTTCCATCCAATCAATTATGGCGGGAAGTACCTCGTTTTTTAACTCCCTCTTGTTGCCGATAAAATTGTCGTCGACAATAAATACTCCACCTCTCCATCCCCGTGAGTAGAGACTATCTAATTCTGCGAGTATCTGATCTTTAATTTTAAGCCGCATTTTATGCCCAAAAAGTAAGGTAACATCACAAAATTCACAATTAAAGGGACAACCTCGAGAATATTGAATGCACATAGTGGCATATTTATTTATATCAACTAGTTCCCAAAGTGGAATAGGTGTATTTTTTATATCTACCCATTGATCCGAGGTGTAAAGATGTTTAGGATGTCCTTCTTCTAAATCTTTTAAAAAAGAAGGCAAAGTAATTTCAGCTTCATTAAGTACAAAATAATCTATATCCTTAAAATCTTCATATTCAGAGGTAAAGAGTGGACCGCCTGCCACTATCTTAGCTCCTAACTTTTTGCATTTATCAACTATCTTCTTCACAGATTCCTTCTGAATAGACATAGCACTAATAAATATATAATCAGCCCATTTAACGTCTCTATCGCTTAATTCTATTAAGGTCATATCTACCAGCTTTTTCTCCCACTCCTTAGGAAGCAGGGCAGCCACAGTTAACAACCCCAAAGGTGGGAGACTCGCCTTTTTAGAGATAAACTTCAAGGCATATTTAAAGCTCCAGAAAGTCTCTGGACACTCAGGGTAAACAAGAAGTATTTTCATATTAACCTTCCCTTTTATTTTATATTTTCTTCCAGAAGAATAAAAACTTAATCTAACTAAATATTTTCTATTAATGACCTATCTTATCCTTTAGTTCTTCCTGCTGTCAAGCCCTTGATTAAAAACCTTTG
>JBGPSO010000042.1:0-9396 GCA_041490145.1 Atribacterota bacterium | reverse complement strand
GTAGAAAGGTGTACTAGATGCAGTTTATTCCCGACTTTTTCAGTAATCCCGACTACCGACCATATGGCCTCTGGTTCTGCTTGATAGGTTCTTCCTAGAGACCAGCTTTCCGGTTCGTTTCTCCCCATATCCTGCATAAGAGTAGAGTAATAATCCGACAGACAGTAATCCTCTGCGTGTACCGCGCAAACCAGATTTAAGTCTTTCAGTACTCTAAAGGCTTTATCCATATCCGGGAGCGGCATCCTGGGGTAGAGCTGCATCCCAGAAATGGTATAAAATTTTACTCCGATGATACCTCTATCTTTTAATTCTTTTAAACTTTTCTTGTATTCTCCTGTTTCTACTTGCTCTGGAGTTACCCCTCCCCAGAATGCAAAATCTACATAAGCTTTTGGTTTTACTATATTTAGTTTGTAATCATAATTTGAACCAGTGGTAATCGGTGGAATAGAAGTACAAGGCATATCGATAATAGTAGTAATACCCCCTGCTGCTGCACTCTTAGTCCCGGTCTCAAAATCTTCTCTCTCGGTAAATCCAGGATCATCAAAATGCACATGGGGGTCAATAAAGCCAGGGAATACTACATTTCCTTTGGCATCAATTTCTTTTTTCACAGAAAGTAATGCCTCATCTCCTGGTACAATATCTTTTATCTTCCCCCTTTTAACATATATGTTTACTTCTTTCAACTCTTCATTTTTCACAATCCGGGCATTTTTAATTCTTAGCACATTATCTCCTCTTTGTCTCCCATTTTAAATGAAATTATTTTAATTATAACATTATCTTATATATATTTAAAGATAAAAACTATTCTTAAATCAACTCAAAAGAAAGACAATGAGGAACTGACCCATTCATTAAAAACTCACTTAAGGGGGGTTAAAAACTTCGAGGCTCGATGAATCGAGCCCCTACACTTGTTTTTTTTAATTTTATGAATAATAATTAAATTCTTTAATCTAGTTTTTAAAGAATCGGAATCGGTAAAAAGAATAGAGTTGATGCCGATTTCTTGCGCAGAAAAGACATTTTCCTCCGTATCGTCTATAAAAACTGCCTCTTCGGGTTTAACGCCCTCGCTTCTCAGAATATGCCAATAAAAATCCGGATCAGGTTTGGATATGCCAATTAAATTAGAGGCATAAACTGCATCGAAAATATCGTAATCGCCTTGATTTAAAAGACAGTAATAATGCGAATCAATAGTGTTAGTGCCACAAACAACTCTTGAATTATTTTTAAGTTGTTTTATTATATCCTTTGTTTCCTGGTTTATTCCCGGGTTAAAAAATTTACCAAATAATTCCTCTTTCACTTTCTTTCCATATCTTAAAGAAAATCTTACCCAAAATTCATTACTGTTAATTTTTCCATCAAGAAGTTTTATAAAATTTTCACCAGCACAAATAAAAAAATTTTCTTCAGTAATTCCCAGATAATCGCTTATAACGGGAATATCATTAAAGTCACAACACAAGACGCCCCCCATATCGAAAATAAAAAGTTTTTCCATAATTGGTCAGGGGACGGTCCTTTGGCAAGGTATATAAAGATAATTAATCATGTTAATCGAACCATTTTTGCTTGGTAAGAATTTAATGCCTATATTTAAATATTCGACATAATTGAATAAATTCCTGCATAAATATTATAATTTTTTTAATTTTTTATAATCTCATATTGGGAACCAGTTTCAGGAAGTTTAGTCACTTCAATCCTTACCGGGAAGGCATCTTTTAATGATTCCAGATGAGTAATAACCAAGATCTTATCAAAATCATCACTTAGGGGGGATATATCTGTGAATTTTTTCTAATTAGCAGAGATACTCCTCTATTTTATAGAGGATGTGCATAATAAGAAAAGATTGTATTTTCTTTTGAACTATTGGCCACTAGAAGAATATGGGGATCATATTTATCCTATGATCTCCATATTCTAGCTACTGGCTAAGACCTGTAAGTGTCCAGTTTGAAGGGTGCATTTCACTTTATCTTGCCTAACGTTTTCATAGTATCCTTCAAAGATTTGTATGCCTTCTTATATTCTATAAAATACTGATCATATATCTTTTTCGCTTTTTGATCAGGATAAATTGTTTTATCAAATCGTACCCAATCTTTTATGCTTTCGTAGGAACCTAAAACACCTGTTCCAACACCAGCTAGTAAGGCATCTCCATAAGGAGCCTCCACATTTTGTACGAGGGTTTTTATCGGATATCCAGTTACATCCGAAAATATCTTCATCCACAATTGAGATCTCGTTGCCCCTCCTACCATAATACATTCTTCTGCCAACTCTAATCCACTTTCTAATCCCGCTTCTATATTATGGCGCAGAGAATAAGCCACGCCTTCTAAAATTGCTCGGTAAACGTGTTTCCTTGTATGGTATAAGCTCAAACCTATTATGGTTCCTTTTGCATCAGGATCCCATATCGGTGAACGTTCACCCATAAAATACGGTAATAATAAAAGTCCCTCTGCTCCGGGAGAAATTTCTACTGCTTGTTCATCTAAGAGTTTATAAGCAGAGATATTCGATTTTCTCTCGACTTCCTTCTCTTTATCGCCAAATTGATCCCTAAACCATCTAACGATACCACCTGCTGTTGCCGCTCCACCAAATGTATATATCATCTTGTCGTCGTAAGCCACATAGGGAAAACTTACTAATTTAGGAGACAGATGTTGTCCTTTATGAACGACCCCCCAACATATAGATGTCCCCACCATAGCAACATGGCTTCTTTCTTCTAAAACACCTGCACTCAAAGAAGCCAGGGGTGCATCTATACCACCAGCTACAACCGGTGTTCCTTCCAATAAACCACATAATTTCGAGACTTCTTTGGTTATTTTACCCACAATGTCTGCAGATTTTACAATTCGCTGGGGTAACATTGACATAGGGATACCAAGTATCTCGCACATCTCCTCTGACCAAGTTCGTTTCTTTATATCAAAAATTCCACCAATGTTACCAGCCGAGGAAAAATCAGTCACATTTTCTCCAGTTAATTTATAGATAACATAATCTTTGGGGGTTATAAACTGGAAAATCTTTTGCCAATTATTTGGCTCATTATTTTTAATCCACATCATCTTGGTAAATCCATAGTAAGAATCCACATAATTACCAGTAATTTCAAATATCTTATCTTTATCAACGTTTTCCTTTACCCATTGCACTTCATCCGTTGCACGCCTATCCATCCATATAAGACATGGTCTTATAGGATTCATATCCTTATCAACTGGTATACCTGAGCCACCATAAAGTCCACTCAAGGCAATCCCGGCGATATCAGAAGGTTTCACTTTTGATTTCTCTAATGTATCTCTAATTGTATCAAACGTGGCTTTTACCCATACATCAGGCCATTGTTCTGCCCAGGAAGGTTTTGGTTTTATTACATCGTACTCAGAAAACGCAGAGGCAATTATTTTACCCTCAGGATTTACCAGTACCGTTTTTGTACCCTGTGTACCTATATCTGTACCTAAAAGATATTCATTACGCATAATATTTTATCTCCTTTATTGTCCATATTTTTCATTATAGTTTTTATGAAGTATATTTACCATAGATTCTGGGATATGTTGTGGTTCTCCCAAGATCTTTGACATAATCAAAACTTTGGCAGCTTCTTCCAAAAATATTGCAGCCTTTAAAGCCTCATTAACACTTGCACCTATAGTAAAAGGTCCATGATTTTTCATTATTATAGCTTTTGAATCGCCAATCTTACTAACAATTTCTTTTCCTATTTCTTCTCCTCCTATTAATACCAGTTCACCTATAGGAATATTGCAACCAAAAAAATCTGCCATGGCGGTAAGGCAAACTGGAATTTGCTCACCTATAGCTGCAAAGGCACTGGCATAAGTAGAGTGAGTATGGATGACTGATCTAACCTCAGGCATATGTCTGTAAATGTAGAGGTGTGTTGCCATATCTACGGAGGGTGTTAAATTTCCTTCTACAATTTTGCCATTTAGATCAACAACTACCAAATTATCAGGTGACAATTCACTATAAGGTACACCACTTGGTTTGATAACAACAAGATCGATTTTAGGATCTCTAGCACTTACGTTCCCAGATGTCCACATGACTAATCTGTTCTTCCAAAGGTTCAGGTGAGCCTTGTATACTTCTTTTTTTAGATTCTCCAACATGCTCATCGTCCTCCCAACACAATTTTTCTTATACCCGAAATCTGCGTCTAAAATATTTACGCAGATTTTTTGCTAAATTCATCTAAAATCCTCATAAATTTCATGATGAATCTGCGAATCTACATCTAAATTCTACCATTTTCTTCACCTCCTTTCAAGGAAATTTTTATTTTTATTTTTTCTCCGTTAAAAACGGTAAAACTCTTAAACTATCCACAGATAGTCTGTTTTAAAAGCTCTCCTTTATCCACAGGTCTTGTTCTTTAACAGCTTTTTACTGAAACACTTCTTTGTAAGGATACCCTTCCAGAAGCTTCCATATAGTCTGCCTGGCAGTCCTTATAATCTTACCCGCCACCAACACATATTTTAATCTGAAGGTCAGTATCCACTGCCTGTACTCATTTGCTAAAACTTTATCCATTTTGTATAGCAGGAATATGTTGTACACCAGCATCATGATCTGGAAAAACGCTTCGTTTACCCAGAAGGATTTCATTTTCAAAGAGCCAATGTTCATATCGTACTTGGTTTCCTTGATCTAATTTTCGCAGTTTCCACGTTTTTCATAGAATTTCACGGTGTCGGCGAGTTCCCATCTAGTATTAGTAACCTACATGGCAGGGGTATAATCACTACTTTCTAAAAGGCTTAAGTTGTTTTCTGTCTTCTTACGGTTTTAATTCCCTGACAATTGCAAACTTCCTTACCTTGTTCCATTGGTCAGGTTTCATGAAGACAAACATAGCTTGTTTTTGATAACCATAATCTTCCCAAATTTTAACTGGTCTGTCATAAGCTTTATCAAGCAGGTTTAGAGTATTCCTTGGCTTTTACAACATACTGGTATCCTGATTTCTCAATTACTTCTACGATCTCTTCGCTTTCATAACCGCTCTCCATTCTAAAAAACGATGTTGTCCACTTCATCTCGGAGGTTTGCAATGATTTCTTTTATCATTTCGGCAGCACCATTAGAGGTGTATGTTATTTCCAGAACGCATAAAGCCTGTAATATAAGCCTTTAATTCATCACAAAATGCCATCAGAATGTTGTAACAGTTATTCCCCTTGCGTTGAGGATTGTATCCTTTAACGGCTCCTTCCTGATTTCCTTCAACATTAACTGCTCTGCTTTTAACAAAAGAAACCTTTCCAGCTTATCAGCACCTACCAAACCACTGCAAATCAAAGTTTTCAAGTAGTTCATCTTTATTGTTTCTGTACTTTTATTATCAAAGACCAAATGAAGATACTCTCCGCAAATTTTACCTTATTTCGAGAATATTTTACAAGAGCTTCGTATAATAAGCTCCGGCTGATACACAAAGCACGGCTTCCTGACCTTCCCATTAATCATATCCACTATCATGCGCGCAACCCGTTTGCCCATTTCTTCTTTTGGATGCTTAATAGTGGTCAACTTTACCTCAGTAGCAACTGCTAAATTTGAATTGTCATATCCTACCAATGAAATATCCCCAGGAATCTTTAAGTTACTACGACGAATCGCCTCCATAACCTGAATAGCTATTTGGTCATTATAACAAACAATAGCAGTTGGTCGATTTTTCTTTTGCAACAAGTTCATAGTAAAATGGTATGGATAAGAAAACATCTGCTCAGTTTTATAACTGCCTAAAAATTCATTATTTACAGTAACATTATATTTATTTAAAGCAGACAAAAACCCGGCCTGTCGTCTTATGCCTTGTAAATCATCAGATTTAAATATTCCTGCTATATCTTTATGACCTAGCTTTAATAAATATTGCGTAGCAAGAAAACCGCCTTTTTCGTCATCCATAATTATATATGCGGAATCTAAATCAGGATATGTGGCATGTAACAGTATATATGGGATATCACGTTTCTCTAGTTCCTGAAAATATTCTTGATTGATATTTGGTTTAGCACTTTTTGTCGGTTCCACAATTATGCCAGATATATCTTGTTCTAAGAATCTTTTCATACATTCTGCTTCTTTGCGTTTATTATTGCCGGTACTTGCAATACTAAATGAAAAACCTAATTCACACAATATTTCCTCAATACCTCTAATAATAGAGGGAAAAATATAGTTAGAAATATAGGTAGTTAGAACCGCTATTTTCTGCTCTTTTTTATTTCCTCGATAAGCGCAAAAAGTACCTCTTCCCTGTTCTCTATATATCCATCCTTCATTTTCTAACTCACTAAAAGAATGACGAACAGTATGCCTGCTTATTTTAAACTGACGGACAAGATCACTTTCTGAAGGTAACTTTTGCGTCGGTATAATCTCTCCATTTTGAATCATCTGCTTTAAGTATTCTTTTAGCTGATAATATTTCGGCAAATGATTATCAGATTTTATCATTTTTTCTTTTCTCCATCCAAATTAAAACTAAAGAAAATATAACATCTCTTAACCCTCTTGTTTTTGCAAATCTTTTAACTACAATCTTAAATGGTTTAAAATAAATAATTTCTACTCTTTATGGTAGTAAACATCCCAACCAAGATACTTTTTAAATGCTTCTTCAAGTATATCTGCAACCGGTGATACATTTATCGCCACATGGTGTTCGAATCCCTCCTCGCAAATATATCTCAGTAACTTTTGTAACTTTGAAACTTTAATTACACCATAACCCCCAAAGGTATCAACTTTATTATTAATAATTTCGCCTTCGCCCAAATAGGCTTTTATTTTACCACAATTATCATCTGTAGAAACTCGACAATAGGTAATCTCATGTGGTTTAATCTGTCCCACTATTGTACCATAAGTATTATCTTTGCCCACTGTTCCAGCGATAATTTCTTGATAATGCATGCTTGCATCTTCCCCAAGAATATCTTTGGGAATATTACTACAATGAAATACCATTGCTTTATCCTGATCATTTCCATAATTATTGTTCCAGTCCAGAAGTGCACTTGGCTTTCCTGATGCTAACATCATTGCATACATACTAAGTAATCCCATTATATCTGCTTCGCAAGCACTTGGAATAAGTGCATTACTCATCATACTCATTACCGCACATGGCGCTATACCAAAGTATTCTTCCAATGCCGTCCAACACTGTATAGCAGTTCCAACCAATTCTCTCTCCTTAATGAAATCTTCTATTACAATTGCAAATTTAGCCATCTTTAATATAGCAATTTCTGGAATGCCACCTGTATTTACATATTCTTTTAATTGGTTAGACCTATCCTTAACTTTTATATCATCATCATTAATTTTAGAAATTTTCCCTAAAATTTCTGATAAATCAATAGTCTCTACCGAAATACCCATTCTCTCCAGCAACTTTTCGCTATAACGTACAGTTAAAAAAGCTGCTGGTCTAGCTCCAACTTGACCAAATCTGGCCTTCTTTAAGCCATTTACTACCCGACAAATCGCTCCAAAATTATGTAATTCTTTACAAAAATAATCTGATTCAGGATCCACAGTATGCTGCTTAGTTAAACTAAAAGCAATGCCATACTGCTTTAAATTGTGGCACACTGATATTTTACCGCAAAAACTATCTCGTCGATTTTCAATGTTCATCCGGTTTGTCTTATCCTGGAAAGCATGAACAAGTACTGGAACATTTAATCCCGATAGACGAATACTGTCAGCTATCCCCCTTTCATCGCCAAAGTTTGGTAAAGTAATAAGAATACCGCCTATCTCATCTTTATGTTTTTTAAATAGTTCTGCACATTTTCTTGCATCTTGATATGACTCAACAGTACCGTAATGAGTACTTTCTTTAGAAAGAGTAATAACCTTAAATCCTTCTTTTTTTAAAACTTTAATAATCCTCTGACGCCCTTCAGCACAAAGTTCTACTGGGAAAAACCCTCTATTGCCTACTATAAGTCCAATGGTATTCATTTTCTTCACCCCCTATTTTATAATTACGATAATTAAGGTCATTTTTTTAATTTTATATCAACCTACCTTTTGCTTTATAATATTACATTACCTCTACCTTATTTTCTTCTCTTTACTAAGGTATGAATAGTTACTGAAGCTATAATTAAAACCCCGCAAACAAATTGTGTCCAGAAACCAGAAAGGCCTGCAGCAACAATACCTGCTTCTAAAGAACCAATAACAAATGAACCAATGAAAGTACCCTCGATACTAGCTTCTCCACCAAACATAGAAGTACCGCCCACAAAAGCAGCAGCCATTACCATCATTATATATCCTTCTCCCATGGTCGGCCACCAGGTTCTCATCCGGTAACAACTTAGTATTCCGGCAAAGGAAGCCATAATTCCCATCAATATAAAAACCATTATTTTTACTCTATTTACATTAACACCCATCATTCTTGACGCTTCCTGATTATCACCTATAAATAACACATGTTCACCAAACTTATGTCTAAAAAGTAAGAAATAGAAGAAAATTGTTAATCCTATAAACCAAATTGACTGAACCGGAATTACTCCTAACTTTTCAGCAAATATTTTATAGGAAATAGTTTTATCTAATGCTACTGTCTTAGCTAAACCATTAGATATAATATTACTAAAACCCCTGATTAAAAATTGCATACCTAAGGTAGCTACAATTGAAGGAATACCTATTGATGTAACTAATGTTCCGTTTATAAACCCAACTATTACACCGGATAAAAGGCTATATATTAAAGCTAATATAACACTACCTGTAGCCTGAAATGTGCTTGTAAAAATAAAGCCTGATAAGGCCATAGTCGACGGAAAGGAAAGATCTATTTCACCCATAGCAAGTACAAAAGTTAAACCAAGAGCCATTAATCCCATAATAGGAACTGTAGATAAAAATGCTTGATATATTCTTCCTTTAAAGAAAACTTCAGGGCTAGTAATCATAAATAATCCAAAAACACTAACAGTCATAATTAATAATGCAATTTGAGATTTGTATTGACTAGATTTTTTTAATTTGGAATTTTTTTCTAAATTATCCATTTTAGAATATCCTCTCATCTTAATTAATCTGTATGCTCGACTTAGTATATTTAATCAATTCCTCACTAAGCTCCTCTAAAGATATATCCTTACGATTATAAGTACCCACTATCTTGCCTCGGTCAATTGCCACAAAACGGTCAGAAACTGGGTGAATATTAGCGATATTATGAGAAATATAAATACAAGATTTTCCTTTATCCTTAATATTTTGGATAAACTTCAAGACTTTTTTTACTTCTTGCAATGATAAAGC
>JBGPSO010000041.1:0-9424 GCA_041490145.1 Atribacterota bacterium | reverse complement strand
GTGTTGTGATAAATTGTTACACTGATCAATTGTTTATGGTAGCTCTTTTACAAGAGTAAATCTGTTTTTTATTATCAAACTTCATTAATAATATACTGGCACAGCTTTATATTTTAGAATATGTCCCCTTTTATTTAAAATATAATAAATTAATTATTTGACAAAACATATCTACAATATTATATTATATACAATATAAACCAATTTAAAAGGAGATTTTAGACAGATTATGATGCGAACAATAAGAAAAAATATGAAAATTATATTAATTATAGTAATTGCTGCCTTTGGAGTATCAATTTTTTATGGCTTAGGACAATATAGATCTTCTCAAAAAACAAAATACTACCTAGCAGAAATAAATGGAGTAGGAATTAGTTATAATCAATGGCAAGCTACTTTTCAAAATACCATATCAAGATATGATAATAAAACTATTTCCAGTATGGATCAATCCACAATTAACTCCCTTAAAAATAATATTCTCCAACAGATGATTAATTCAGAACTACTATTTCAACAAGCTAAAAAAGAAAAAGTTAAAATTTCTAAAAATGATATCGTTTCAGAAATAGACAAAACAAAAGAAAACTTCTCTTCCCCTGAAGAGTTTGATAATGCTTTAAAAGCAAACAACATTACTCTTAATCAACTTCAAGATGAGATCAAAAGGCAGCTCATGATAAATTATGTTTTAGGTGAAGCTAAAAATAAAATAAATATCACAGATGAAGAATTATTAGAGTATTTTAATAAAAATAAAGATAGTCTTTTCGAACCAGAAAAAATTCATGCTTTACATATAATTGTAAACACCGAAGAAGAAGCGAATAATATTTTAAATAAACTCAAAGAAGGTATAATTGATTTTTCAGAATTAGCTAGGCAAAAATCGATAGATGCTTCTGCTCAAAATGGCGGAGATTTAGGATTTTTCACCAGAGGCCAGATGGTCAAGGAATTTGAAGATGCTGCATTTTCATTAAAACCAGGTGAAATTAGTAATGTGGTAAAGACCGAATTTGGTTATCATATTATAAAATTAGTAGAGAA
Organism: Atribacterota bacterium; assembly: GCA_041490145.1. GTDB lineage: Bacteria > Atribacterota > Phoenicimicrobiia > Phoenicimicrobiales > Phoenicimicrobiaceae > Infernicultor. The sequence goes on along the minus strand of JBGPSO010000041.1, from coordinate 8,371 downwards.
AAAAGAAGCTTATAATCCTACTTTTGAGGAAGCAAAAGAGAATATAAATAATATTTTAAAGAATCAAAAAGAAATCGAAGCAACCCAAAATTTAATTTCTAATTTAACCGATAATGCCAATATTATTATCAAATATGATTTTGAAAGCGAAAACCAATCACCCTCATCTTCCCCAGAGGAGACTCAAACATCAAACTCTTCAAAAGAAATATCTCCGGAAGAAACTACCAATAATAACCAGGTTAAAGATACTGCTGAGATAAAATAAATATTTCTTTCTAACTAGTTCAACACTGCTACTGCTTATCTTTATATACTTAACATATTGTATTTAAATAAGATTATTTTTATAAATTTTATATGTTCTTCTATTCGTTGAGATAAAGGCAATTTTCTACAAGTTTCAAAGGTCATAGCCGAAATATGGAGTTTAAAACAAGCATTATAGGTAGCGCTACCCTCAATGGGCCTTACTAAAACCTGATACTTTATATTATTATCCATAATTTCTTCGTTCATTTCTTCGACAATAGAAGAATTTAGCTTAAACAAATAATCATCATCGGAATCTATTACCACGGTTTGGCCATAATTTTTTGAATTTTTCTTATAAAACTCTATTGATTCGTGTAAATCAATTAATAAGTCAACATTATAACTTTTTATTAAACCAAATATTTCATAAGCTAATTTTTCTATAGAATTACCTTGGGGATCTCCAGGATAAGCTCTATTAAGATTCATATCTTGAGGGAAACTTCTTAATTCTTTCTTACAGGCTAAAATGTTTGCTTCTGGAATAATTATCAAAGTTCCTTTTTCAATATCTATATTATCTTTCAAATATTGAGTAGCTTTAACCCCGGCTATCTCATCGCCGTGTGTACCAGCTAAGACCATTATAATCGGCTTTTCAAACTGAGTCCTTATTATATAAACAGGAGTTTGGTTATCTGTTCCTGTGCAGATATATTCGACAGAAGTTGTTTGTGGTAAGACAATCTGAGGCGAACAAATAAATATCAATATTGCTACTATAAATATTAGTATTCGCGTCAGGGGACGGTTCTTAGTCACGTTTTTTATTTCCTTTATTATATACTATCTTATTCTAACTCCTGACTTCTGGCTTCTAAATTCTTCTTTCTTTCCTATACGCTCTACACTAATTTTCTCTAATTATCATCTTTACGCTTTGATAAATATCCTCTGCTAAAAATTCTATCTTTTCTATCCCATCTTTCCTGATAATTCGATAAGTTTTAACCTGATAACCAGGTAATCCTTCTTGTACTACTATTTCTTGATTAGCTTTTAAGTTAGGATCTTTCTCTTTAATTATCTGGCAATCAATTACTTTTTGGTCTTTACTAATAATTTGTACTTCTGGTTTATCTTCATTTTGGCCAAAAATATCAAATTGTAATATGTCTCCTAAAACTTTCGCAAAAATCACTATCTCATGATTTAAATTATTTTTAAATTTTAAGTCTTTATACCCATAGAATATTGCTGCATCCCTTCCTAAAGGAACGTATTTATTTGCCTCTCCATATATGGTGTGGTTATATCTCTCTATAATTGCTATATCAGCTAAAAGAGCTGCATTATAAAGAGTACTTGCTACTTGACATACTCCACCACCATATCCATTTTCAAATTTGCCATTGACAATTATAGTACCTTCTTTAAAGCCATCTACTTTCTCTGCTGGACCCACATATTTATTAAAAGAAAACACCTCTTGTGGATTTACTAATATACCATCTATCTTCTCAGAGGCTAATTTAATATTAAATCTAGTATTCTCATCTTTATTTTCTAATGAGGTAGAATATGTTCCTAATTCCTGATCAATGGCTAATTTTGTTAATACATTCTGGGTAGTATATTTTGGAGCAATGGTAATCACAGGCATGCTAAAAATATATTTTTCTTGGTCTAAACATTTTAATGTTTTTATTATTTCTTTATTAAATTCTTCTAAATTAAGCTTTACCCCTACTCCGCTTTCAATAATCCTATTACCATCTATATAAGCATCATTAGGCATACGATTTATTAAGGAACTTATCTTACTTTGAAAATCTTCTAATTTTTGTGGATTAAATTCAACTTGAAAAGGTACTTCATATCCCTTTCTCCAAAGGATAATTTTATCTTTTAGCAGTTTAAAAATATTACCAGTACGAGCGATACTATAAGTTTCTTCGATTACTTGAGGCAAATTAATAGAAGCATCCAGCTCAGTATGGGGAATAAATTTCATTTCTTTATCCTCAAATACTAATATACGAGGAGAATCAATTATTTTCAAAGTAATTGGCTGAAGAGTTTTTTGGACTTCCTCCCTCTTTAATCCTCCCAATGGAATACCAAAAGCAGACACTTCGGGGAATATTTTATTTCTGTTTATATGTAAATCAACAGTATCTACTAAACTTACTATAACAAATATTACCGCTAAAAATAAAAAAATTTTTCTTATCTTATTGTTCTTGCTGTTCTTTTTTTTCTTAGAATAATATTTCAATAAATCGTACTCCCATCATTTTATTATTGCTTATATATCTTTTATATCTTTACTCTAGATGAGTTGATAATTTATTAATATTTAGGTATAATATCTTAAATAAAATAATTTTAACAACTTATTAATACTATTTTCTTACAGTTTTTACTATTCTATCCAGCGGGAATAGCTCAGGTGGTAGAGCGTTGGCTTCCCAAGCCAAAGGTCGCGGGTTCAAACCCCGTTTCCCGCTCCATTATTTGGTCTATTACCAACCATATTTACCTAGTAAAGGTACAAAAATACAACCTCCATAATTTTGTATTTTTAATTTACCTTTCTCTTTCTTCCCCAATAAAAGATCCTGGGAAAAAGAATTACCTACTGGAATTACTATTCTCCCCCTTTCTTTTAACTGATTTATTAAACTTTGGGGTATTTCAGGTGCCCCTGCGGTAACTATAATACCATCGTAAGGAGAATATTCCTTTAAACCATTAGTTCCATCTCCCCCTACTACTTTAACATTTTTTATTTCCAATTCTTTAAATATTTTTTTGGCTCTATCTGCCAGAATTTTAAGACGTTCAACAGTATAAACCATCTTAGCCAATTTAGACAAAATTGCTGCTTGATAACCTGAACCAGTTCCTACTTCTAAAATACACTCTGAACCTTCAAGAGAAAGGCATTGAGTCATTAAGGCGACCATATAAGGCTGGGAGATGGTCTGCCCCATACCTAGGGGTAAAGGACAATCCAGATATGCTTCCTTTTCATTTTCTTTCAAGACAAATTTCTCTCGAGGTACAATACTCATTGCCCAAAGAACTCTTTTATCTTTGATACCTCTTCCTTTTATCTGATATCTTATCATCTCTTCTCGTGCTTTTTCGAAATCCATAAAAAATCACTTCAATTTCTAATTATTAATATCAATATCTAATCTATTAACCTTCAAAAAATCTTTCTAAAACATTATGCCCTCTAATTGCTTCTACTATAATATAAATAGTCATAGCAATTAAAAAACCTAAACACATCCTGAAATAAAAAATAACCGCTTTGGTTTTCGGATGATTAGTATTGTAAAGTTTAATTATAAACCTTGAAAGCACTATAATTATAAAAATCAATATTAAAATTAAATATATTTGATCATTCATATTTTTTATCTAAGATTCCATTTTTTTGCCCAATTTTTAACTTTAGGCATAATATTGTAATTAGTTAAGTCTAAAGAAAGTGGAGTTATAGAAACTTTATGGTTATAAATTGCCTCAAAATCAGTATCGGGTTCAATCTTCCCTTCGGGCAAGTCTCCTCCTAACCAATAATGAGTAGTACCTTGAGGATCATATATTATCTTTAATTCATTTTGATATACTCTTTTCCCATGCTTGGTTATTTCGATTCCCTCTATTCTATCATAATCGATATTAGGGACATTGATATTAAGTATTAGATTATGGGGTAAATTATCCTTTATTAAATGAGATATTAAATTTTTAGTGAATAATGCCGCAGATTCAAATTTAAAATCTTTATAAGCAGCAATTGAAATAGCTAAAGAAGGTATATTTCTCATCGCTCCTTCCATTGCGGCTGAAACTGTCCCTGAATAGATAATATCATCGCCTAAATTTGGACCTAGATTAATTCCTGAGACAACTAAGTCTGGTCTTTTGTGTTTCATAATCTCCAATAATCCAATAACAATGCAATCTGTCGGTGTCCCATTTACCGAATATCCCTCAGAACCTCCATTCACTTTAACTTGTCTAATTCTTAAAGGTTTATGTAGAGTCATAGCATGACCAACAGTACTTCTTTCTCGATCAGGAGCAATTACTATAACCTCCGCTATATTATCTAATTGGTTTTTTAAAGTTTGAATTCCTTCTGAATATATTCCATCATCATTAGTTAAAAGTATCTTCATCTCTTATTTATTTTTATTTCTCCTTTTCAATATTTCTTCAGCTACTATTACCCCTGAGGTAGAGGCTTGAATAAGTCCACGGGTTATCCCTGCACCATCACCAGCTGCAAATAGATTATCAACTTTTGTCTCTAAACATTCGGAAAGCTCTAATCGGGAAGAATAAAATTTTACTTCTACGCCGTATAAAAGAGTATGCTTTGAATAAACTCCAGGAGCAATTTTATCCATCGCTTTTAGCATTTCGATAATATCTGTAAGAATTCTATAGGGCAAAACAAAGCTGAGGTCTCCAGGGGTAGCTTCTTTTAAAGTGGGTATAACTATAGAATGTTTGATTCTATCCGGTGTAGATCTCCTGCCCAATTCTAAATCTCCCAATCTTTGAATAATGACCCCTTCACTCAAAATATTTGCCAAATTAGCAATATATTTTCCATAAGCTATTGGTTCCTTGAAAGGTTCAGTAAAATTAGTACTTACTAATAAGGCAAAATTAGTATTTTCAGTACGATGTTCTTGATAGCTATGTCCATTGACTGAGGTAATACCATCACTAAATTCAATAACCACTTCTCCATAAGGACACATACAAAAGGTACGGACTCTATCATCGAATAATTGGGTATAATACACTAATTTTGATTCATATATAATATCGGTTAAACGTTTCATTACTATAGCTGGAACTTCTACTCTTACTCCTACATCTACAGGATTATTAGATATTTTTATATTTAATTCATCTGCCTGATATTTAAGCCATTCAGAACCAGCTCTCCCTGGTGAAACTATAATAAACTTTCCTTTTATTACTTCACCTTTTGTAGTTTCAACTCCTATTGCTCTTCCCTTATCAACTAATATTCTTTTTACCTCGGTGCTGGTTCGAATATTATTTTTACTTCTTAAGCAATGGTACATCTTTTTTAATATTTCAGCACTTTTTTCGGTACCTAAATGTCTTATCCTGGTTGGTATTAGCTTTAAATTAGCCCAAGAAGCTTCTTTCTTAATAATATCTATTTGTTCTTCATTGGTGCCATAAACAGTTTTATTTGCTCCGAATTCAAGGTAAATATCATCAACATATTTAATTAAATTATTTATTCTATCTTTATCTATATAATTATCTAAGTGTCCACCAATTTCAGCCGATAAATTGAGTTTACCATCACTAAAGGCACCGGCCCCACCCCAACCGGACAATAGTGAACAGGGAGAACAATGAAAACAACTCTCTTTTTTACTCCTCATTTGGCACACTCTCTGGTCGAGTTCTTTCCCTTTTTCTAATATCAATATATTCATATTATTTTTTTTCGATAATTCAAGGGCAGTAAAAATGCCTGCTGGCCCTGCCCCTATGATAATAACTTCATACTCTTTCTTTTTCATTTTAACCAACCTTTAAAATATTTTATTCGCCCGTACTAATTTTATAGTATTTTTATAAATAAGACAAATAAAATATAATTATTTTATAAAATAGAAAAATCCCGCCCTCTTTCTAACCAGACGAGATTCATTCTTCACAAATTAAGCTTATTGTCCCTGCATTGAACCCACATAAACACTGGAAGACCGTATCGAATTCTTTTCTGTTTCTCTGGTTAGTGGTTATGGTTAATCATGGTAAACTTTCTACGGCAAATAGTTCATTTTTCCGAATAGATGACTCGAGTAAATTTTTTAGTAAGAGGTTTTTTAATTGGCTTTTATAAGCTGCAAGTGCTTTTTGCTTCAAATTTTTTGTTTCTTCCGACAGCATCAATCTTTCCCATCCTCCATCAAAACTAATTAAACTAATTGGCGGTAGGGTGTATAAATCAGGAGCGTATTTTTTGGGACGAGGATACAGATGGTGATGAACTAAGTATTTATAAGCAATTTTTTTATTCGGAGATCGTTCTAATATTTTCTCTACAATTTTGCCGATGGTAATATGATCTTTATGAGTATCACTAGGATGAGGGTAGAGGATAATATCAGGATGGTAACTGTCTATTTGATTTTGGAAAATTTTTTCTAATTCAGTCTGACTTTGTTGAGCAAGCTTACCGTCTGGATAATTTAAGAAAATTAAATTATTAACCGGCACTCCTAAAACACTGGTGGCAGTTTTAAATTCCGAGTATCGCAAATTTTGTAAACCATGTTTATTACCATCGGTAACCAAAACAATTTTAACCTCAGCCCCTCTTTGTTCTGATTGGGCAATATAGCCACCGCAGGCAATGGTTTCATCATCAGGATGAGGTGAAAAAACCAAAACTTTTTGACCTTTTTCCGGCAGTTTTACATCATTCAAAAAATAAATCGCCAATTGCGGCATAACTGGATTTGTTTTAATATACCAAAAAAGTCCAGCACTAATAATTAAAGCAATAATTAAAATAAAGGCTTGGATTTTACGGCTATTTTTGATTTTCTTTAATAACTTTCTCATAAACTTTTTCTACTTTTTTAAAACTTTTCGCAATTTGATGATCTGTTTTTTTAATTACTTTTGGTATCGGGTTCATCAGTACTTCAATACTTTTATATGTATCAATATGATTACTATAATATAAAATATTTAACATTACAAGATATCTCAGATTCTTTTATAAGGGTTTCGTGATTTTGGGGAGGTAAAAATAAGCCAAAAACAGGGGTCGTAATTGCCCGATACTCGCTTTCGCGGGTACGAGTTTTTCGAAAATTGGAGGGGGCGCGGGGCTCAAAACTTATGCTCGCGAAAGCGGGCAAAGGCACTTTCCGTGCATTTAAAGGGCATTCCTGAAGGGGTAATTTTAATATGGGGACAGTCTTCTTTTGTTTTCTCACATTTAGTGCAAGACAAAAAGTAAAGCCTGTCCCCATATTTTTCCTAAAACCCTTGTAAATAAAGATTTTTGTGTCATTGCGGGGGAACAAAATAAACCTACCCCCCATTTTCATAAGGGCAGACTCTGCGAAAGTAAAGGAAGCAATCTCGTGTTTTTGTAAAAATAAATGAACCTGTCCCCTTTTTTAAGAAAATGGGATGTGTCCCTATTTAATTTTAATTTAAGGGATTTAAATGAATATAGGTGGAAAGAACGAGAGCATAATTATCGGCATCCACCAGAATAGATTTAAACCGACCCTGAAAGATGTTTAACAAGTTTATACTAACGACCTAACCCCATTTTTTCTTATTAACACTTCTAAATTTCTTTGAAGTAAATTATACTCATCTAACAGGTAAAGTTTTTTTAACTTTTCAATTGTTTCAAGAGGAAGTTTATCTTTTGAAACCCCTTTAAGTATCATCAGAGTTTCTTCTTCTGAAAATTCTCTTCCTGGAGCAATATAGTTAGTATAATCTTTATTAACTGGACAAACATCCTGGCATCTCATGCAACCTATGAGACAATTATGCCATGCCGGGTTAACCCATCCTGGAAAGTTGTCTGATTTTTCGTTGAAGAAAGTTAAACATTTTTCCGCACTTATTAGAAATCTATCCTGACGGATTGCACTAGTCGGGCATTTATTCATACATGCTGCACATTTATTACAGCACTCCATCATTCTAACTTCTCGCCAATTATCTTCTATACATGGGATATCAGAAAAAAAAGCCTTCAATCTAAAAAAACTTCCCCAACCATCTATATACGCAAGATTATTTCTTCCATAACTTGCCAATCCACTGTGAACTGCAAGAAGTTTTACTGGAAGTATCGCAGCACATATTTTGTAGCCGTAATTTCCTAAATGGAGTGATATGATATTTGAAGCTTCTTTATCTGTATCGTGTAAATAGGTAGGCGGAATAATGACACAATATGCTTTGTCAGATAATTTGAATTTTACACTGACTTTAGGTTGTAATGCGGCAGTAATAATTATCGATTTAGCCATGGGAAAATCGGTCGGGGGTTCAAAAT
>JBGPSO010000040.1:0-9559 GCA_041490145.1 Atribacterota bacterium | reverse complement strand
CATTATTTTCATCATATCCATACATAGCTACATAATGACCGGCGAAATGAAATTTTTTAGTAAAATAGTCCAGATAATAAGAGTCCAGTTTTATCCCCACCGGAATACCTAAATCAATCTTTTCTTTTACGTTCTCCCAGGCTTTTTCAACTGAAGAGGTTTCCTGAACATTCAACTTCAAGTTAAGATGCCGGGTAATATTCTGAGTCAATAAATCGCTTTTTATTCTTCCCCCAATAAAAGGGAAATCCATTGCTTTCATGTTCCAAATGATAAAGTTCAATCCTCCACCTATCCCAAAAAGCATAGGTTCAGAAAAGAAAATTCCTAAATGCTGAAGCAAACAACCTGTGGCAGTTGCTTCACAATGTTGACCATCAAATGGCTTAAAATTATTAATTATCATTCTCTGCCTCCTCTTCTTTTGGGAAAAATATATTATATTACCATAATTGCTATTCCCGATTTAGATGTTATCTATTTTAAAAATATTGCTATGTCTTTTATTTATTCTTAGTAGAAACGGAAAGAGATTTTAAGTATATATGGGGAAATTTATGTTTTCCTGAAACCCATTTGGCTTTATTGCCTAAAGCTATTATATTATTTAATTCTTGGAGAGCATTACCAGCGATCATTACATCTTTGATTCTTCCTACTATCTGGCCATTCTCTATTTTAAAACCTAATTGTACATTATTGGAAAAAGCTCCGCTAATTATATTCCCCTGTCCTAACCCCAGAACCTGATCTATAATTATCCCCTGCTTAATATCTTTTACCATCTCTAAAAAGGGAACATTTCCTTCTTTCATGATTAAATTACTTACTTCGGGGACAGGCCCACTATGAATAGATTCTCTTAAGCCATTACCTGTGCTTTCCACTCCAGCTATCCCCGCAGTCTGTAAATCATAATAAAAGTTTTTAATTGCTCCCTTTTCTACTAAAGGTAACCTTTTCATCTTTACTCCTTCATCATCAAAAGGAGCACTTCCCAAGGCGAAATCTATAGTTCCATCGCTATCCAGGGAAAATAATTCACTCCACATTTTTTCTCCTTTTTTATCGGACAAAGGGGATACTTTCTTGAGCACCATCTTTCCATTTAAGCCCATAATTAGAGGAAGAATTAACACCAAAGCTGCCTCGGGAGTAAATATAACTGGCATTTTTCCACTTTCTACTGAAACAATTTTTTCTCCCCATTTTAATTTTTCGATCAGTTCAGCGCTTAATTTTCCTGGATTAAGATTATCTTCCCCCGATTCTAAAGAGGAATATAAGATCAACATATCTTCCTCTTCTGTTTTCTGCACCATAGCTGAATAAGCCATCATGGTCTTATGATAAGAATAATTTCCTCCTTTGGAATTCAGGTATTTTACTTCCAGGTAATTTTTTAAAATATTAACATCACACCTTAACTCTTGATTAATTTTTTTTATCTCTTTAATAATATCTTCCCCGGTACTAATCATTGCTTCAATACTCTTTTCTGCCACTTGAGCATCGTAAATATTTACTTTCTCTTTCTCTTCTAATTTTACTTCTTTAGGAAAATCAAAAGAAGCTTTTTGGCCAAACTCAGAAGTGGCTATTGATTTATCAATCATCAAGTCTAAATTATATCCCTCAGTGGAAGAAGAAAATCCCACTTTACCATTATTTATTACCCGTAAAGCTTGCCCTTCAGTCTCAGAAATATCTATCGCTTTTAATCTATTTACTTCAAAATTTACCGGAACAGTCTGGTTTTTTATTTTAAATAACTCAGCGGAATCCACTTTTTTACTGATTTTTTTCATTAATTTTTCCAATTTACCGTCCACCTCCTACGATTACTTTTTTTATTTTAAGGTGTGGACTACCAAAAGATACCGGTAAGGGAGACTGACCACCTTTACCACATCCTCCAGCTGATTCAATTATTTTTAAGTCATCCCCTATCCCTTCGATATTCAAAAGAGTAGAAAAAAGATTACCACTTAAAACTACATCTCTAACTGGCTCGGCAATTTTTCCATCCCTGATCATAAACCCTTCTCCGGAGCTAAAAGTAAACATCTCAAAAGTAGTATTGCCTCCAAAACAGTCTTTGGCATAAATTCCTTTTTTTATTCCAGACAATAAATCCTTAAAAGGAACCTCCCCATTCTCAATATAAGTATTGGTCATTCTGACAATAGGTTTAAAATTATAATTAAGGGCTCGAGCATTCCCGGTCGGTTTTTCTCCCATCTTTTCTGCCGTCTCTCTGGAGTGAAGTCTCCCCACTAAAATTCCATCTTTGATCAGATAACTCTTCTTTGTTTTAACCCCTTCATCATCATATTTAGAGGAACCTAGCAAATTCGGAATAGATCCATCATCAACTACATTAAGTTGGGGAGAACCAATTCTTTTCCCTAAAGTCATTAAATTTTTCATCCTCTCGTCTTCATAAAGAAAATCTGCTTCACTTAAGTGCCCAAAGGCTTCATGGATAAAAACACCTCCCAGGGTTTGATCTATAATGACGGTATATTCTCCTCCCTCCACTGGCTGAGCTTTAAGGAGAGCCAGGGCTCGGGTAGTAGCTTTTTCTGCCTGGGGTAAAATATCTCTTACTATGCGAAAACCTTTAGTAGTTCCTAAAGTCTCACTAGCCATCTGGACATTATCTCCTTCCCGGGCTATGGCGGTAAAACCTACCCTCACCAAGGGTTTTTCTTGTTCTATATAACTTCCTTCAGAATTAACAAAATAAACCGTGGAAAAAATATCAGAATAAATCAAACTAGATGATTGTATTTTTTGATCATAATTTAAAATTCTATGATTATAATTTTCGATTATTTCTTTTTTTTCTTTTAAACTTACCTGACGAAAATCTTCATCCAACTCTTTTTTTACTATTTCTACTACGGGAGGAATAGCTGCTAGTTTACTTTCTTCTTTAGCAATTAAGTTCGCTATCTTTATTGCTTGTTCTACTTTTTCCTCTAAATCACTAAACTGATTGAAAGTAATAAAACTCCATCCCCCTTTGGCCAGGGTTCTGATATTTCCTCCCCATTCTTGCGAACAATTTAGTTTTTCTAAATTTCTACCCTGAAAATGAATGGTAGTAGTTTCTCTTCTTTCCGCTCTTATTTCAAGATAATCTACTTTACCTTTTTTCCTTAAGGCTTTTTCTAATATTTCCCTCATTAATCAATCTTCCTTTCTATCTATATCTTTTTTAACTAATTAATTTAACTATAATAAATATATACCACCTGTCTGCGTGCAACGCACAGGCAGAGTAGATTTAAAATAATATTTTAATCAACTTAGAATATTATACTATTCTTTCTTTTTAAATAAAACCATACTAATAAAACATTATTAATCAACAGATTGATTTCTCCATAAATAATCTATATAATTTTAATAAAATAACTATCTTTTTAAAGATAGCCTGAAATTAAAAAATAGATGAAAAAAATAGAAAATAAAAAAAATAAATTAAAAAAAGAGAACAATCTCTTTGGAGCTCAAACTATTGGTGAAGAAATTGCCAATAGTATTACTCATGGCCTGGGAACGGTTTTAAGTACTACAGCTCTGGTAATTCTGGTAGTTCTGGCCAGCAAACGCGGCGATGCCTGGCGTATTGCAAGTTTTAGTATATATGGAGCTACGCTTATCTTGCTTTATCTATCTTCCACCCTTTACCATAGCTTTGTAAACTCAAAGGTAAAAAATTTTTTTAGAATCCTGGATCATCTGGCTATCTATCTGCTTATTGCCGGAAGCTATACTCCCATAACTCTTGTTTCTATGCGGGGAGCCTGGGGATGGACTCTTTTTGGGCTTATCTGGGGAATGGCTATAGCTGGGATTATAATCTCCATAGCCTTTAAAGAAAAACTCAAACCGGTAATGGTTTTATCTTATGTGGTTATGGGATTACTCATTGTCGTTGCCTTTAAACCAATGCTGCTGATACTTCCTCAAAAAATGATTTTCTGTCTTTTTATCGGGGGAGTTTTTTACCTTTTGGGAATAATCTTTTATTTATGGAAAAGATTGCCTTACCACCACCCCATCTGGCATCTTTTTGTCCTGGGGGGAAGCATCTCTCATTTTTTTGGTATATTATTTTATCTCACTTAAAATAATCTTTTTTTCGCATTACCCCAAATATCATTATAAACGTAATTATTAATAATATTTTGACTATTATCTAAAACAGTTTATCCATCCTACTTTTCCCTAATTATGAGCCAGCAAAACTATACTTTCGCCAGATGAATAGGCTTTCCTATTATTCCCTCAGCCGCTTCAGCGATAGTTTCTGCTAAGGTAGGATGGGCATGAATAGTATTTACAATCTCTTCAGCAGTTGCTTCCATAGAAAGAGCCAAGGTTCCTTCGGCAATTAAGTCACTAGCATGGGCCCCCAAAATGTGTAAACCTAAAAGTTCAGAAGTATCGCTATCGGCAATTATCTTTACCATCCCCTCAGTTTCTCCCATTCCTAAAGCTTTTCCATTGGCTATATAGGGGAATTTGGAAACTTTAATCTGATCATATTTTTTTCTGGCTTCTTCTTCGGTTAATCCTACACTGGCTACTTCAGGTAAAGAAAATACACAATTAGGCACAACTTTATAATCCATTAACACTTCTTTCCCAGAGATGTTCTCCACCGCCACTATCCCTTCTCGGAAAGCAACATGAGCTAACATTATCTTGCCTACTACATCTCCTACTGCATAGATGCCGGGGATATTAGTTCTCATCTTCTGATCTACTTTAATAGCTCTTCCCTCCAATTCGATACCCAATTTTTGAACATTTATATTCCCAAAATCCGGAACTCTTCCGGCAGCTAAAAGAACTTTTTCGGTTTCCAGTCTTTGTTTTCCTTCTGGGTTAGAAATTAGGACCTCTAAATTCTGATTGGTCTTTTCTATCCCTTCAACCTTACCATTGGTTAGAATTTTAATTCCCTGTCTTTTTAAAATAAAGGTAAGCCTGTTGGATATCTCCTCATCTATAGGAAGTAAGATTCTGGGGAGCATCTCTACCACGGTAATTTCCACTCCCATAGCTTTAAAGATACCGGCAAATTCTATACCTATTACTCCTCCTCCAATAATTATCATCTTGGTGGGCAACTCGCTTAAGGATAAAGCTCCGTCACTATCTATTACCCCCTCATTTTCTAAACCTGGAATAGGTATCTTCATCACTGAGGAACCGGTTGCAATAATAATATTCTCAGTCTTTATAAGCTCTTTTTTGCCTTCAATATTAATCACTTCCACTACTCCTGGCTCTAATATATTACCTTCTCCCTGAATTACCCTAATCTGATTAGCTTTCATCAGCTGCCCTACCCCGGAACTCAGTCTCTGAGCTATCATTTCTTTCCTCTTCATAATGGCCGGAAAATCAAAAGAATATTCTTTAACCTGAATTCCAAATTCTTTAGCCCTTTGGAGTTGGTTTAATAGCTCGGCAGTACTTACCAAAGCTTTGGTAGGTATGCAACCTCTGTTTAAACAGACTCCTCCTAACTTATTCTTTTCTATCAGGACTGCCTTTAGCCCTAAATGAGCGGCTTTTATAGCGGCCACATATCCACCAGGTCCTCCACCAATAATGACTACATCAATCTCGTTCATATTGGTCTGTCTCCTCCTAATAAAATTTATAATGATAATAGTTATAGAAAAAAATAAAAAATATTGCTAAAAAATAAATATTTTAAGGAAATTAAAGTTTTACTAAATGAAATGGGGGACAATCTTAATCAGAGGCAGATTAGAAATAAATCTAATCTGCCTCTAAACTTATCTGATCCCAGCTACTTCTATAATTTAGTCATTGTTACATCCACTGAAGATATTTCTCCAAAATATACCCAAATATCTTCTACCCAGGTTCTAAAACTATCTTTAATTATGGTAAGTTCGTGATATCCGTCTTTTATATTTTCTAAGGCTACAGGATTATTTGAAGAGGTAGTCTTTTTATAGGTGCCATCTAAAAATATTTTAGCCCCACTCTGATTACAAGAAATGGAGATTGAACCATAAGACTGTTGAGCTATCAAATCAGCAGAAACAGTAGTCTTCTGCGAAGGGAAGACTGAAACATAACTATTCCATTCCTGATAGCCGGACAACACCAATTTAATATTATGCTGACCTAAGGTAATATTTTTTAAATTTAGAGGAGTTACTCCTTTATTAGAATTATCTAAATATACCTTTGCCCCTGGTGGGTTAGAGTAAACCGAAATTGTACCATAAGACTGTTGAGCTATCAAATCAGCAGAAACAGTAGTCGTCTGCGAAGGGAAGACTGAAACATAACTATTCCATTCCTGATAGCCTGATTTAACCAATTTAATATTATGCTGACCTGAAGTAATGCTATCTAAATTTAGAGGAGTTACTCCTTGATCAGAATTATCTAAATATACCTTTGCCCCTGATGGGTTAGAATAAACCAAAATTCTACCATAATTAGGAGGCGGAATAATTGGGGTTATGGTATAACTTAATAGGTTACCCTGTACCCAATCTGTGAGAGGTAAAGGTTGGATTATACCTTTTAATTGGTGGGTAAAGGCTTTATAATCTTTATTTAATTCTGGAATTAACCCTGTAGAGATAGGTCTGATGGTAGCAAATCCCAGAACATACTCAATCCCCGGTTGAGTAGAAGGGTCAATTTGCCCTTCAAAGGTATTAACTTCTCCTGCTTTTACCAAATTATGCGGTGAATATGGATTAGGGAAAATAATTTTTCCTCTGCCTCCAGTATCATAGCTATATAAGGTTACAAAGGAATCTCTGGAAACCTGGAAGAAAATTTTAATCCTCTCTCCAGGAGCATAAGTTGCCCCCCTCTCTTTATCCAGCCATAATCTAAGAGAAAACTCAGGATGAGGATTGATAATTTGAATACTTTTCATCTTTTCTGTCTCTTCTACACTTTGAGCATAACTAATCCCTATAATAGCCAAGCAAAGAAAAATCAATAAGGTGGCAAAAACACAAACTAATATCTTACTTTTCTTCAAAAAAAATACATTTTTTGACATTTTAAAATCCTCCTATTTATTTAGTATTATATAGTACATAGTCTATAGTCGTTAGTAGAACAGGTTCCTCGCCTGTCTATTAATTCATTGAAATGGCATATAGTAATACCTACCTACTTCCTATCAGCTATTATAAACTGATAACTTATAACCAATTACACCTCACTTATCACTATATTTCTAAACGCTACCCGCTCTACGCTATCTAATATTCGGTCTTCTGGCTTCTGGCTTCCATCCATCCCAAGTATCTCCCTATGTTTATTATAACATAAAAAATAACTAAAATTTATCCTTAAAATAAGATTACTATAAAATTAATGTTTTATCAATAAATCGTTTTTCATAGCCAAGTATCAGAATATTTTTTAATCTTAATAAATTTTTATAAATTTCCTCTACTTGAAATATATATAAATTTTATATATAATTACTGCAGTTTTCATTTTTTAAAACAATTGAATCAGTTTTTGGGTGGCAAATTTATCTTTATTTATTAAAATAAATATAAAACATAAAAAATATTTTCAAAAAAATAAAAAAAATGTATTAAAAAGAAGGATTTTTAAAATACTTGTCGTATAATATATAAGTAATAGTCACTCAACATTTTATATTTTATCTATATCTTTATGGTTTATATCATTTTGCTGAAAAAAACGAAAGGAGGTGTAAATAGTGAATAAAGGCGAATTAATCGATATGGTTGCAAATGACATTGGCATTACTAAACGAGAAGCTAAAAAAGCCGTTGAATGTGTATTGAAAAATATTGCTAACTGTTTAGCTAAAGGTGATGCAGCTAGATTGGTAGGTTTTGGTACTTTTGGTATCAGAAAAAGAGCGGCTCGAATAGCCAGAAATCCGCGTACTGGTGATAAAATTTCCGTAAAAGCTATGAACGTGCCTTTCTTTAAAGCAGGTAAAGAATTAAAAGAGAAGGTAAAATAATAAAATTTTATAATTATTTTATCTGTAAATTTAGTTATTAATAGGCCTATTAAGTGTTATATATTAGATTAATAGGCCTTTTTTATAATATAACTTATTGATTCTTATCTTCTATATGCACACCCTGAATATTTATATTCACCCCGATAACTTTAAGACCGGTCTTGGTTTCCAATTCATTTTTTACTTTTTTCTGTATCTCATTAGCCACCTGAATTATTACGGAACCATATTCTAAAATAACTGAAATAATAGTAGAAACTTCTTTATTTTCTCTAAGATCAACTTTTATCCCTTTTTCTAACTCTTTGGTCCCCAGTAAAGTTCCTATCCCTCCTTTGCTGTGAGTAGCTAATCCCGCTACACCTTCTATTCCAATAACAGTTCTACTGATTATGGTGGCTATCACCTCTGGGACAATATTTACTTCCCCCAATATTTCTTTGGCTTCAACTTTTTTTTCTTTCTGTATTTCTTTATGCTCTTCTTTCATCTTTTCGTTCTTCTCTTCTTGAAGTACTTTTTCGGTCTTTTCATCCGGATTTATTACTTCTTTTTCCTTCTTTTTTATAGCTTTATCCATTTCAATTCTTACCTCCTTTTATTCTTAATGATCCCAATCTCCCTCTGGTTTAAATTACTAAAAATTTAAAATATTCTTTCTGATTTTAAACCAATTTTTCCAATACCTTGCTAATCTTTCTTAAATATCTAAAATAGTAATATTGTTTTAATCTTTTACTTTTTATCCGGGCATAACTAAAAATTTGATTGCCGTCCTTTCTTCTCCTTCAATCTCAACATCTACAAAAGCAGGTATACAAACTAAGTTAACACCACTGGTGGCGGTATATCCTCGAGCGATAGCAATTGCCTTAACTGCCTGATTTACTGCACCTGCTCCTATAGCTTGTAATTCTGCTTTACCTTCTTCTCTTATTACCCCTGATAAGGCACCAGCAACGGCTTTTGGATTTGATTTAGATGAGACTTTTAGTAGTTCCATTCTTTTCTCCTCCTTTGTAATATTAAATACTTTAGTTAATATCCACATTTGTTAATCTATTTATGCTATTTTTTCGCTTTTATCTTTTTACTTTTTCCTTAGGGCATGGTCTCGGATTTTCTTATCTTTTCAATCACCTCCAATTATTATATTCGGAAAATATTATTATACTGTTTATAATGATTATAACATATTTGAGTTTATACTATTATATTTTACTATAGATTTTATCTGCTGATAGTTTTTATCAGTAATATCGGGTGATAAATAGGGTAAAAGAGCATCATTATGAAAGAGAGGATCGACATTTTCCTTCAATTTAAAATAAGATTTCGCTTTATCCCAGATTTTGGTTCCCGGAATAGCTGAAAACTTGGTTAAACGAGGATGAGCACCACAATCTATTACAAAACGGATAGAATCTATAATCTGCTTAATATCTTGCCCGGGTAATCCTATTAAAAGATAAGCTCCAATTTGGGAGGTTTCAAATCCTGCTTTTAAAAGACAATCTACTG
>JBGPSO010000039.1:0-9597 GCA_041490145.1 Atribacterota bacterium | reverse complement strand
AAAATGACTACTTCTCCTAACCCATTTACTGTAAAAGGATAAATTGAATGAGTTATATCTGATTGTAAAATACATTCAATGCCATAACTGCCTAATAAACTCTTAATAGTAAGAGCTTCGTCTTCGCGGGGAACCCGAACGAGTTCAACCATTTTTAAATCCTGGTCTTCTTTTTTAAAATATTCAGCCAATATATTTCCTCCTCCTCAATCTCAATGACATTTCTGTTTTTTCATTCTGACTAGCGAATAAATAATGGTATTAAGTTTTTAATTTTAAATTATGGTTTTGCGCTTTACGCTTTTCGTTTTTCGTTGTATACTATCCGCTATACACTCTACGCTATTCCTATTCACTATTCACTAACGACTAATAAATTTATCATAAGCAATTTTTTTAGCTTCTTCATATATCTCTTTAAGAGGGACTTGATATTGCTGGGCTATCTTCTGACAATCTTGGTATTCGGGGGCAATAGTTTTAATATCTTCTTTAAAAATACCGACTTTAACCTTAATTTTACCATACTTGGTCTCAGCTATAAAATTCTGCTGAGTCAATTTCAACCTTTTTACTTCTTTTATTCTTACTCCCAAAGTAGTAGATTCGGAAAATAATACTTTCAGTATTTCTTTAAGATTTTGTTCATAAACAATAATACTAAACATATGGGCAGGTCGATTCTTTTTCATCTGGATGGGGGTTAAAAATACATCTAATGCTCCTTGAGAAAATAATTTATCCATAATATAATCATAGAATTCTGGATTCATATCATCAATATTAGTTTCTATTAATAAAGCTTCATCGTGAACATAACCATCCATTAAGTCCCTATCACTTAATATTTTCTCACCTATACTCACTCTTAAAAGATTAGGAATAGAAAATTCTCTTTCTCCTGCTCCATATCCTATCTTTTCTATTTTCATTAAAGGTCTTTCCCCAAAGTCTTTAGTTAAAGTACTAATAATTGCGGCACCAGTGGGAGTAACCATTTCACTTTCCATTCCTCCGCTATAAGTAGGTATATTCTTTAATAATTCCAAAGTAGCTGGAGCGGGGAGCGGCAAAATTCCATGAGCACATTGGACAAAACCTTTGCCTAAAGGTAGAGGAGAAGAATAAATTTCTTTTATTTCCAAAGCTTTTATTCCTATAACTGCAGAAGATATATCAATAATGCTATCTAACCCTCCTATTTCATGGAAGTGAATTTTTTCTATATCTTCCTGATGTATTTTTGACTCAGCTTCCGCTATTTTAAAAAATATTTTTTTTACTTCATTTTTAATTTCTTCATCTAATTTACTCTCTTCCAGAATATTTAGAATATCTTTAAATCTTCTCTCCACCCCTTTTTCCTGAATTTTTACTTTAAACTGACTGGCAGAAATTCCTTTTTTTAATACTTTATTTACTTCTAACTGGTAACCGGAAAGGTTTAATTTATTTAATTCTTTTTCCAGGATTTCAATTTTCAAACCGGCATCCAGTAAAGCACCAACGAACATATCTCCACTAATTCCAGAAAAACAATCAAAATAGGCAATTCTCATTCCTTCACCTCATTTAACTGATTAATTAAACTGGCCATATAGCCAGCTCCAAATCCATTATCAATATTTACTACTGCTAATCCGGGAGCACAACTATTCAGCATAGTTAATAAAGGAGCCAATCCTTTAAAGCTTGCCCCATAACCTATACTGGTAGGAACCGCAATTATAGGCTTATCTACTAACCCACCTATTACGCTGGGTAAGGCCCCTTCCATTCCTGCCACCACAATCAGGACATTGGCAGCTAACAATTTTTTTGAATTATCCAAAAGTCTATGCAGACCGGCTACTCCTACATCATAAAGACGTTCTACTTTATTGCCCATCAACTCAGCAATAACTGCGGCCTCTTCAGCTACTGGAATATCAGCCGTACCACCACTAACCACTAAAATATATTTTGAGCTGACCTTCTTCTCTTCCTCTTTAACTGCCACAATTCTGGCTTCTTTAAAATAGGTTACCTCCGGAATAATTTCTTTAATGGTTTGATATATTTCAGAAGTAGCCCGAGTAGCAATGATTTTTCCTTTAATCTCTTTTATTCTTTTGGTTATTTTGCTTATCTGCTCTAAAGTCTTACCTGGGCAGAAAATAACTTCAGGGAAGCCTTTCCTCAAATGTCTCTGACTATCTATTTTAGCAAAACCCATTTCCTCGTAAGGAAAATGTTTGAGTCTTTCTAAGGCCTCTTTTAGATCTATTTGACCGGATTTAAATTGCTGTAATATATTTTCAATTTCTTCTCTTTTCACTATTTAATCCTCACTTTTCTCCCTTAAACTTTCCTCCATACTCCCGCTTCGGTATCCTTGTAAATCAAGGGTAATATAGATAAATCCCAATTTTTTTAATTTAGCAATTATCTTTTTCCTTAAATCTTCTTCCATTAATAAAAGAAGATCTTTTGGTCTTACTTCGATTCGAGCTAAGTTATGATGACATCTTACTCTTACCTGTTCAATTCCCAAATTATGAATAAATTCCTCCGCTTGTCCTATCCTTCCCAATTTTTCTAAAGTTATCTTATCTCCATAGGGAATCCTGGTAGCTAAACAGGAATTAGAAGGTTTATTCCAGGTGGGTAAACCCATTTCTTTAGAAAGAAGGCGAATATCATCTTTAGTAAGAAGTACTTCTTGCAAAGGACTTCTTATTTTAAGTTCTTTAATAGCCTTCATTCCGGGACGATAATCACCAAGGTCATCATAGTTAGAGCCTTCTACTATAAAATTCAAATTATGTTCTTTAGCTATTTCCTTTATTTGGCTGAATAGTTCTTTTTTGCAAATATAACATCTACCTGGTGGATTTTTAATAAATTCTTTTTTAGATAATTCTTTGGCATCGACCATAATATGTTTAATACCTAAACTTCGAGTTATTTCTTGGGCTATAGTTAACTCACTGAGAGGATGAATTTCAGATTTTGCTGTTACAGCAATGGCTTTATCTCCTAATACTTCCTGAGCTATTTTCAATAAAAAAGTACTATCCACTCCTCCCGAATAAGCCACTAAAACACTTTTCATTTCAGATAATATTTTACCTAAATTTTTTAACTTTTTTTCTCTCAAAATTCAATTCCTTTTCTTGCTTCCACTCCTTTTTGATAAGGGTGTTTAATCTCTCTCATTTCAGTAACCAGATCAGCAATTTCAATTATCTCTTGAGGTGCTTTTCTTCCAGTGATAACTACTTCTACGTTCTCAGGCTTTTCCTTTATTTTTTTAATAACTTCTTTTAAATCCAATAATTCGTAATATAAGGCCAGATTAAGTTCATCGAATATGACCAGATCATAATTACCGCTTTGTACCCCTTCTACACCAAAAGAAAAAGCCTTTTCGGCTTCCTCATAATCTATTTTTTTGGCTTTTCCTTTATAAATGAATTCTTTAGTGCCAAAGGTTTCTAAAGTAATGTGGGGTACTAATTTAAGAGAATGAAGCTCTCCATAGTCCCATTTTTTCATAAATTGGATTATTAAAACCTTCATACCCCTGCCCGCGGCTCGGAGGGCTAAACCCAAAGCTGCAGTGGTTTTTCCTTTCCCATCACCGGTATAAACTTGTATCAATCCTACCATCAACAAAATTCCTCCGTTACTGTCCAAGCTCGCACATTCTAAATTATTATACCAAAATAATTAACAAAAAACACCTTAACTTAATATAGTATCGAGTATATAGTATTGAGTATATAGTTAAGAAAGCTAAAAAGATAGAGAAAGCAGCAGTTTACACTAACTTTTTATAAAAACAATGACTGCAAAAATATATTGCAATTTTTCTTTTAATAAGTTATAATTTTTATGGTCAAAATTAAATATTTAAAGATAAGCAGGTTAAGGGAAGAGTGGTGAAAATCCACCGCAGACCCGCTACTGTAAAGGGTTACGAAAGCTGTACTAAGCCACTGTTAAACACTTTTTATAGAGTGATAGATGGGAAGGCACAGCAATTAGGTCAACCCCTTAAGCCAGGAGACCTGCCTGCTTAGACGAATTAATCACTTCTTCGTGGATAAGGAGGTGTTATTTTTATTTATAAAATATTGAAAAATTATAAAACACAAAAAAGTTTCTAATTATTCTAATCAACTAACGTTAAACCAGTTAACCGGATAATTGGGTTACTGGATAATTAATTAGCTAATAAATATTTTATTAATAATATTTATAGTAAAGGAGAAACTATGATTCGTAAAAACAAAATTATTATTTTAATAGGTACAGTAATTATAATAGGAGTTTCCTTAATATTTTACAATGCTCAAAATAAGTCTTCCAAGTCACCCAAAATTTCTATTTCCGAAGAAGAACGGGAATTCGGAAAGGTAAGAGAAGATAAAATACCTTTAACTATAATCGATGATACCGGAGCTGTAGTTACAATCCCTCAGGAACCTCAGCGGATTATTTCCATTGCTCCCAGTAATACTGAAATTTTATTTGCTTTAGGACTTGAGGATAAAATTGTAGGAATTACTAACTATTGTAATTTTCCTGAAGAAACCAAAAATATAGAAAAAATCGGAGAAACATTTCCCCTAAATTTGGAGAAAATTGTCTCCTTAAAGCCAGATTTAATCTTAGCTTATGCCGGACAATTAAATGAAATTCCACGTTTGCGGGAATTAGGACTAAATACAATAGTTATTGAACCTCTAAACCTTAAAGAAACCTTGAAAAGTATACAAATGGTAGCTACTGTTGGTGGAGTACCCGAAAAAGGAAATATCCTGGTGAAAAATTTATCACAAAGAATTGATCAAATTAAGACCGAAGTCTCTAACCTCGAAATTACTAAAAAACCTAAAGTATTTATAGGAGGGATTTACGAAACCATCTGGACTCCCGGAGAGGGTACTTTATTCAATGAATTAATAAGTTTAGCCGGAGGGATAAATATTGCGGCTGGTTTTTCTGGTTGGACCAAAATAAGCCCAGAATTTATCTTAAAAGAAGATCCTGATATAATTATTATTCCAATTGGAGCAATGAATCCAGGAGATGAATTAAAAATTAAAGAAAATATTTATCAACGTCCTGGCTGGTCAAACCTTTCCGCTATTAAGAACCAAAAAATTTTTATCGTCAATGAAGACCTTTTCTTTCGTCCTGGTCCTCGATCAGTTGATGGTCTGGAAAGATTGTTCAAAATTTTCTATGAATAAATCACTTCAAGAAAAAGAAATTGCTGGTTACACTAACTGGCGAAAAAAATTAATCTTGATGCTTCTAGGAGGAAGCTTAGGCATCCTGGGAGTCAGCCTAATCTGCCTTAACTTTGGAGTGGTATCTATTAATCCCAAAGATATCATTTCTCTCCTGTTAAATGGCACACCGGATAAAACCAAAAGCCTTATTATCTGGCAATTACGAGCTCCTCGAATTATAATGGCTACTCTTACCGGAGCCGCTTTATCTACCGTAGGCGGCGCTTTCCAGGGAATTTTAAGAAACCCCTTGGCAGACCCCTATATTTTAGGAGTATCTGCTGGAGCTGCCCTGGGAGCTTGTGTTGGTATTGCTTTGCAATATGCTACTGGGTACTATTTAGCTTCTTATCTTCCCTGGTTTGCTTTTTTGGGAGCAATGTTTTCTCTTTATCTGGTGTACATATCTTCTAAAATCAGCTATTCTGCAAATTCAACCGGCTTACTTCTGGCTGGTGTGGCTATTACCTTTCTCTTCTCTGCCTTGATAACTGTACTTTTAGCTCTTTCTAAAAGAGAATTGCATTCTATGATATTCTGGCTGATGGGTGATTTATCCACTGCTGACTGGAAAAAAATAAGCCTAATTACTCTACCGGTAATAATCGGCTGCTTATTATTATTCTTTTCTTCTTTAGACTTAAATGCTTTATCCTTGGGAGAAGAAGAAGCCCTTCATTTAGGAATTAACACTGGTAAATTAAGAATGCGTATCTTTTTTATTGGCTCGATAATTATAGCTACTGTAGTCTCTTTTACTGGCCTTATAGGATTTGTGGGGCTTATCATACCTCATATTGCCCGACTTTTAATCGGTCCAGACCATCGAGTTATGCTTCCTGCTTCAGCACTTTTAGGGGCAATTTTCCTTATTCTATGTGATACTTTGGCTCGAATGCTAATCTCCCCTTCGGAAATACCTATTGGAGCAATAACTGCTCTGGTGGGTGCTCCTATGTTTATTTATCTTCTAAGGAGGAAAAAATAGATAAAATGTCTTTCCATAGCCCTATTTTAACTATAAAAGGAGTTAGCTTTTCTTATAATCATCATCGAGAAATCTTATCAGATATAAATTTTTCTTTATCCAGGGGAGAGCTGTTAGGAATTATCGGACCAAATGGTAGTGGAAAAACTACACTTTTAAAAGTTATTTCAGGAATCTTAAAACCAAGTAAGGGAAGTATATTTCTCCTGAATCAAGACCTAAATAATTTTTCTATAGAAAAAATCGCCAAATTTATCTCAGTAGTTCCTCAAGATACCTGGGTTACTTTTAATTTCAAAGCCAAAGAAGTAGTATTTATGGGAAGGTTGCCTTATATCTCTCGATTAAAAGGAGAGACCCTTGAAGATTATCGAATATCTCGAGAAGCAATGAAAAAAACCCATTCTTTATCTCTTTCTGAAAACAATATTCAGGAAATAAGCGGAGGCGAAAGACAAAGAATTTTTATGGCTAAAGCCTTAGCCCAAACTCCTCAGCTTTTACTTTTAGATGAATTTACTTCCCATTTAGATTTAAAATATAAATATGAAATGTTAAATCTTTTAAAAAAAGCTCTTCAAGAAGAGGGATTAACTATTATTTCCATTTTTCATGACTTAAATTTAGCCAGCATAGCTTCTGACCGTCTTATACTTTTAAATGAAGGAAGAATAGAACAAATAGGAACACCTCAAGAAGTACTTAATTCAGAAAATTTGCAAAAGGTATATGGAGTAAAACCAATATTAATAAACCACCCCAATCTTCAAGTACCCCAGGTAATAATGTAAATATCTGAAGTCAGTCTTAATATTAGACCTGTTATATTTTTAGATAATCCCCTTTTGCTTGAACCACTGGACCGTATCCCTTATTGATTCATAAATAGAACGAGATGAATAGCCTAGTTCATCTTGCGCTTTCTGGCAGGAAACCAGAGAATTACTGGCTAAAACATCAATTGAAAAAGGGGTAAAAAGAGGCTTTATTTTCATCAGGTTACAATATAATACATTAAAAAATCCAGTTACCCGCGCCACCTGGTGAGGCACTTTAAGCGAAGGCGCTTTTACCCCAGTAATTTCCTCTAAAAACTTTAATAATTGAAGAACGCTAATCTGTTGCCCGGATAAGATATAACATTCTCCTTTCCTACCTTTTTCACCCGCTAAAATATGCCCCTTAGCTACATCCCGTACATCAACGAAATCATAAGCTCCGCCAATATAAACTTTTACTTTTCCTTTAACAAAATTAACAATTAATTTTCCCATTTCTGATACCCGATAATCATATGGCCCTATAATCCCTGAGGGGCACAAAATAACAGCGTCAAGTCCTTTTTCAATCCCCTTAATCACTTCCAAGGTACCCAGAGTCTTTGATTTGGAATATTCTCCCAGTACATTTTCTGGATTAAATCCACTCGATTCATCAAATACAATCCCTGGCGCCGGTTCAGAAAGAGCATGGATTGAACTAGTATAGACCAGTCTTTTTATTCTTGTTTCCAGACACATATTAACTACATTTCTAGTTCCGAGAACATTAACCTGATATAACTGCTGATTTTGTCCTGGAAGAATAGAAATTACTCCCGCACAGTGAAACACCATATCAGCTCCCTGGAAAGCTCTTCGCAAAGAATCAGGGTCACGTACATCTCCTTCTACTTTCTGTACTTCTAAGCCTTCAAGAGAAAAGGTATCCTCACCGGGGAGAATAATTACCTTCAATTTTTTATTCTGATTTAGTAATTTTCGAACCAGTACATTTCCTAAATGCCCTGTTGCTCCTGTAATAACAATCATTTTTTGTGTCAGGGGACGGTTCTTTGTCACACTTTAATCCTCGATACCACACCTCGATTAATACCTAAAATTTCAGCTATCTCCCTGATGGACAAATTAGATTTCCCTTTTATATTTAATATCAAATCATCCCTACAATGTTTATTTTGGCTTTTAGAAATATCTTCTATTTTTAGATTTTTTTCTTTCAAATATCTTCTTATATATTTATAAACTTGCTCGTAATTGGTAATTTCTTTGGTCGATATATTATTTGATTTATATTCTAAGCCGATAGAGGTTGATGGTTTTTGTGAGAAGTCCTGAAAGAGTTGGATGGCTCTAAGCGTTTTAGATGAAAAAATAGTTAATATTTCTTCCTTATCTATTATACTTTTTTTACTTTCATTAATATAAAGGTTATAGCTACTCCAAGGATATAGAATTGAATCATTTACCATTTTAGCATTAAGGGGATTATTATGGATATATCTGATTACAGATAATAGATAACTCTCTTCTTCAATAGATTCACTTTTAAATCTATCCTGGAATACATGGCCAACTCGATTATACTTTTTATTAAAATAATAAGCATAAGCTATGTTAATTCTCTTCATTATTTGAGATATATTCTGCTTTTTTTCTCTTATCAGTAAATGGAGATGATTACTCATTAAACAATAGGCATATAGCAAAAAGGAATCGTCTCTTTTTTTAGTGGCCAAGATTTGCAGGAATTTCCGATAATCTTCTTCTTCTGGGAATATGCTTTTTCTCTCATTTCCCCGGAGCATAATATGATAAGTCCCAGTTTTACTTAATTTTCTTCTTTGTCTAGGCATAATAATTTCCCTCTACTCAATTTTTTTAAATTATACTCCTAAATAATTAATGTGTCAAAGAACCGTCCCCTGTCACATGTATTAACTTAAGAAATTCAACATATATTATCGGAGATAAAGATAGAATGATAATAATCCACCACTGATTTAAAGTTAACGGAACTGTTTTAAAAATAACTTGCAAGGAAGGAATTACCATTACTAGAAATTGCAAGAGACCGGAAATAAAAATAGCCATAATTAAATATAAATTAGTAAATAAACCTATCCTAAAAATAGAAAATTTTTGCGAGCGAGAGTTTAATGATTGAGCTAACTGAGAAAAGCTAAGAGTCGCAAACGCCATAGTCCTGGCAATCTCCAGAGAATAAAAGGAAATACCAATATAAAAAGCACTTAAAGAAAGTAATCCGATAAAAATACCTTGCGAAAAGATATTAAAACCCATTTTACCGGAAAATATTCCCTTATTCGGATCACGAGGTGGTATTTGCATAGTATCTTTTTCCGCAGGATCTAGACCCAGGGCCAGGGCAGGCAAACCATCGGTAACCAAATTCACCCAGAGTATCTGGATAGGAATTAATGGATAAGGCAATCCAATAAAAATAGCACCAGCAATAGTAACTATTTCCCCTAAATTGCAGGAGATTAAATAATGGATAAATTTTTTAATATTTTGATAAATTTTT